>CAZOMK010000200.1:0-2501 GCA_964580615.1 uncultured Lachnospiraceae bacterium
ACACGGGGTCTTGCGGATCTGATCCTTGACTGCGGCGCGGCAGAGCGCGGCGTTGCGATCGCATACGATTCGAGAATCAATTCCCGTCTCTTTGCGGAAACATCCGCGTCCGTTCTCGTTGCAAACGGAATCAAAGTATTTCTTTTCGAAAGTCTCCGTCCGACACCTACTCTTTCGTTTGCGCTCCGCTATCACAAATGCATCGCGGGCATCAACATAACAGCGTCTCATAACCCGTCCGAGTACAACGGCTACAAGGCATATTGGGAGGACGGCGCACAGCTTCCGCCCGATCACGCGGCAGCAGTTGCGGCATCTATGGAAAAGGTCGATATTTTCGACGATGTAAAGCGCATTTCCTTCGCGGAAGCTCAAAAAAGTCCGCTTTTGACAATGATCGGCGCGGAAACGGACGAGGCTTACCTCGCCTGCGTGCTTGAGCAGGCTGTCAATCTCGACGCAGTCAAAAAGGTTGCCGATTCGCTCAAGATCGTTTACACTCCCCTTTACGGAGCAGGCTACAAGCTCGTTCCGGAAGTCATTTCGCGCATCGGTCTGAAGCATCTCACTCCCGTAGTGGAGGAAATGACGCCGAACGGAAAATTCCCCGGCATCAAAAACCCTAACCCCGAATTCAAGGAAGCCTTCACTCGCGGTCTTGCGCTCGCAAAGGAGATCGGCTCCGATTTGATCATTGCGACTGACCCCGACTGCGACCGCGTCGGCGTTATGATAAAGTCCGCAAACGGCGAATTCATCAACATCAGCGGTAACCAGATGGGCGCCCTGCTTCTCGATTACATCATTACCGCGTACAACGAGCGCGGCGCTATGCCGAGCGAGCCCTATGCTGTCAAAACGATCGTCTCGACAGAGATGGTGTCGAAGATCTGCGCCGAAAACGGCATAACGCTTCACAATGTGCTCACCGGCTTCAAGTTCATCGGTGAAGTCATCAAAAAGAGCGAGCAGTCCGGTCACGGAAGCTTCCTGCTCGGCTTTGAGGAGAGCTACGGCTACCTCAAGGGAACATACGCGCGCGACAAGGACGCTGTCGTTGCGACAATGCTCATCTGCGAAATGACCGCGTTCTACGCCGCAAAGGGCATGACGCTCTCCGACGCGCTTGACCGTCTGTACGAGCGCTACGGCTACTATCGCGAATCAACCGACAGCATCACGATGAGCGGTCTTGACGGTCTTGAAAAGATCGCGGGCATCATGAAAAAGCTCCGCACCGAATATCCCACGTCCGTTGCTGGCAAATCCGTAACGCACGTCCGCGACTATCTCGCCGGCACCATAACGGAGCTTGCGACAGGCGCCTCCGAGCCTACGGGACTTCCCTCGTCCAACGTTATGTATTTCGAGCTTGAAGGCGGAGACGTTATCGTTGCGCGTCCGTCCGGAACAGAGCCGAAGATCAAGATCTACTATCTCGTCGGTGACAAGTCACGCGAGGCGGCAGACGCAAAGATCGAGGCTTACAAAGCCGTTATTTCCGAATTTTGCGGACTTTAAGGCTGAATGATGCGGACAGAGTCCGTATTCTCGGCGTCGAATTTGACAATGTTTCTCTCGATGAAGCCGTTCGGCTCATAACGGATCACGTCTTAACGGGCACTGAGCTTGCCGCTGTCTTTACGCCGAACGCGGACATCGCAGATCGTTGCCGATCAGACAAAACGGGCGAGCTTCGCGCGCTTTACAACTCCGCCGCCCTGTCCGTTCCTGACGGGATCGGGATCGTCAAAGCGTCCCGACTGTTGAAAACGCCGATAGGGGAACGAGTTGCCGGCATTGAGCTTGCCGAACGTCTGCTTTCGTCTGCGGCAAAGACTGACATTCCCGTGTACTTTCTCGGCGGCGGTGACGGCGTTGCAAATGCCGCCGCTGAAAATATGACGCGAAAGCTGCCGAAGCTTGTGATCGCGGGTACGCATCACGGATTTTTCGAAAAGCACGGCTCCGAATCGGACGACATCGTAAGCGACATTGCAAAGTCGGGGGCGAAGCTCGTTTTCGTCTGCTTCGGTGCGCCCGCTCAGGAAAAATGGATATCGGAAAACGCATCCGCGCTTGCGGACGCCGGGATCTTGTGCGCCGTCGGCTTGGGCGGATCGTTTGACGTTTGGTCTGGCAAGGTCAAGCGCGCGCCGCGCTTCGTCCGTTCGCTCGGACTTGAATGGCTGTACAGATCGTTGAGCAGTCCGAAACGCATCGGCAGAATATTTTCGGTTTTGCGTTTTTCCGTCGCCGTTTTCGCCGAAAGCTTTTCCTCGCGCAAACGTCGGTAGGCAAAACCGCCGTAAAACAGCACAATTTAACGCAACCGACATCCGATTTTATTTGTTTGTTTCGCAGATATTTTGCAAAAAGACGAATATTAATCGAAAAATCACAATTTACCCCTTGTAATTTCACGAAAATTACGCTAAAATATAACTTGGCAAACCACGAATCAATAATTTTATTTATACATGGAGGATTCAAATCATGTC
>CAZOMK010000201.1:0-2485 GCA_964580615.1 uncultured Lachnospiraceae bacterium
GCGTGATATTCAGGAGGAAAATATGGATAAGGTCAGATTCGGTATCGTAGGTATCGGTAACATGGGATCGGGTCATGTTCGTCGTTTTATCGGCGGCGAAGTGAAGGACGCTGTTCTCACCGCTGTTTGCGATATCAAACCGGAAAGACTTGATTGGGTCAAGTCGTATTGTGCCGAAAATAATGCAGAAGTCCCCGCGCTCTACGATGATTGCATCAAAATGCTCGAATCGGGCGACATTGATGCGATTTTGATCGCCGTTCCGCATTATTTGCATCCCGTGCTCGGAATCGAAGCGTTTAAGCGCAAGATACACGTGCTTTGCGAAAAGCCAATCGGCGTTTATACAAAGCAGATTCCCGAATTTGTTAAGGCTGCTCACGAGAGCGGTTGCGCGTTCGGTCTCATGTTTAACCAGAGAACGGACAAGTATTACCAGAAGATGCACGATATGATCGCGGCGGGCGAGCTCGGTGAGCTGAAGCGCTGTGTTTGGATCATCACAGACTGGTACCGCACGCAGGCTTACTACAACAGCGGCGGATGGAGAGCAACATGGGCAGGCGAAGGCGGCGGCGTACTTCTCAATCAGTGTCCGCATAATCTTGACCTTTGGCAGTGGATCTTCGGTATGCCGAGCCGCATCAGAGCGTTCTGTCAGTTCGGTAAATATCACGACATCGAGGTAGAGGATAACGTAACTGCATACGCAGAGTACCCCAACGGCGCAACGGGCGTGTTCATCACGACAACGGGAGAATTCCCCGGCACAAACCGTCTCGAAATTTCCGGAACACGCGGAAAGCTCGTTCGCGAAGGCGGCGGACTCAAGTTCTACCGTACAGAGGTTGACGAAAGAGAATACAACGCAACGACTGATAACGGCTTCGGTAAGATCCCGTATGAGGTTATTGACGTTGAGGTCGAGGGCAGAGGCGGCGCTCACACCGAGATCTGCCAGAACTTCACCGATCATATCCTGCACGGCACACCTCTCATCGCTCCCGGTGAGGAAGGCATACGCGGTCTTTCCATCTCGAACGCAATGATGCTTTCGACGTGGAAGGAGGATTGGGTAGAGCTTCCCAACGACGGCGAGGAATTTTGGTCGTATCTCCAGGAAAAGATCAAAACGTCGAAGGTCAAGGACGATGTTGTCGGCGGCGCTGTTGCCGATCTGTCCGGTACATATAATAACTGACAGCGTAAGAAGCTTGCCTTTCGGCAAGCTTCTTTTTTTGCGGATATCGAATAAATTTGCGAAAAAATCATATAAATATCCCGAAAGGGGTGAAAAATATGAAATATTCGCTTTTGTTCGGCGAAACAACGGATGGGTACGAATGGTACGAACCCGAACACAGAAAAAACATCGCTTGCAATACGGGCAAGGTTAAGCTTTCCGTCATACTTTCAATGCTGTTTTTGCTTTTTGCAACGTATCTTTCGGGAAGTATAGTCTCGTCCGATAATTCGTCGGAGCGAAAATACGAATATCCGACGCTTGATCATTACAAGGATGATGTTTATATGGCGGCAGGCGGTAACGGCGGTGTCGTCAACGAGCTTGATTACGTCAACAACGAGCTTGAAAACGAGCACGATGCACGCATAAACGAGCTTGCAACGGCATACATCGAGCAGCAAAAGCAGAGCTTGAAAAAGGAGGCGGAAAACTGATCTCCGTTTTGCCGGCGGTGTCCTCCGTTTTGATACACGAGTCGGGGCATATTATAGCGGCGTCCGCTTTCGGCGTCGGTCTCGGACGCGGGTACAGATTTTTCGGTATACGCATCATGCTCGACGGAGCGCAACGCATCGGCTACATCAAGGAGGCAATCATATATGCCGCGGGCGCGGCTTTTAATTTGCTTTCGCTGTTGATCCCCGGAATGGGCGACGATTTTTATGCTTGTTCGATCGGAGCTGCGCTGTTTAATCTCATCCCGTTTCCCGGCTCGGACGGCTCTGCCGTGATAGGCGCACTGACGGCAAGCGTCGCTTCTCCGAAAATTGCCGACAAGGTCAAAAATTCGATCGAAAAAATATTTTTGACCTTGATCTGGCTTTTTGCCGTTTATGTAAATCTTGACGGACGCGGTAGCTTCGCTTTGCTTAGCGCAGTTACCGTACTGCTTGTTTCGAAAATGATTTGAAAGACGACAATTTCGAAAAAAAAGCAACAATTTTCGAAAAAATATTGCATAAAAGAATTGTATATGCTAAAATGTGCTTGATCCGAAAAGTAAATAGAAAACCCGCCCGGTACGGGCTGCTGTAAGGGAATTGCGTGCGGCTGTCGATCAGGGGGGACTTTTTTTATGTAACGGACAGATAACGAAAGGGGAGTTTTCTTCGGAGCAATTCGAAGGAAGAAATCACAGGTGATATAGGTAAGAAATGAACGGAAATAAGATTATTGAACTGAAGGGTGTTTCGAAGTCCTTCGACGGCGAAACCGTACTTGACTCTATCAATCTTGATA
>CAZOMK010000202.1:0-2462 GCA_964580615.1 uncultured Lachnospiraceae bacterium
ACAACTGCGATGGGGAGGCAAGCGAAAAGGAAATATGCGCCCTGAGATGTCGTAAGTGCGGAAAGCTCACCGAGGACACCGATCTTGAAGAACACGAGGAATGCGGTAACAAGACCGTAAATGCCCTGCGTTCCGGGGAGTGCCTGGAGGAGAAGCGCCTTACCGAATTTGGAGGGATCCTCAACCAAAAGACCTGTCGAGGCTTCACTTACCATACCAACGCCCTTTGCGCTTCCCATGCCGGGAAGGATTGCAGCAAGTGCGGCTCCCGCAACAGCGAGAGTAACGCCGTTAATGTTTGCCAAAAATTCTGCGAAAGTACCGAAATTCATAGTTTTGATCTCCTTAGAAAATTATAAATTATGTTTTTTCTTTATAAACATGGTATTTTGCCATAGGCTCAAGCGGAACGAACGCGCGTCCGCCGTCCTCATAAAATTTGCCGAAGAATTCAATGTACTGGAGTCTGCTTGTATGCACGAACGAGCCGAGCACATTGATGGCAATATTAAGAAGGTGACCTACAAGAACCGCAATCACGAAGATCACGATTCCGCCGAACGAAAGTCCCCCCATCGTACCGATAAGGTTAAATACGCTCGCGATAACGGCTGAGGCAAGTCCGAGCGAAAGGATTCGCGAATAAGAAAGCAGGTCGGACACATACGAAATCGTATCGTAAAGTGCCATCAAGCCCTTGAGAACCTTCATAACGGGACTTTTTTCTGCGCGTCCCTGCGTACAGATCAAAATCGCATAGCCGAGAATAACGAGAGCAAGTCCGACTTTGGAAGCCGAATTGCCCAAAGCGATGCCGACTATAGCCGTTCCCGCGCCGAGGAACACCAAGATCCACGATCCGGCGTCGAAAATTGCGTCAAGGCGTTTGCCTGAGCTCCACAGAACGTAAAATTTAACTGCAAGAGCGCCGACAAGATGCACGGCACCGATCGCAAGCGAGACAACGAGGAACGTCATCGGATCGTTTATCGGGTTAAACCAAAGCGAAAGGTCAGCTTCCTCAGCCGCACCGAACATATTGACCGCCATCTTTGTGGGGAGGTCGCCGAAATATCCGCCGAACAGAACGCCCGTCACCATACAGGCGATGCCACAGTAAGCGAACATTTGAAGGAACTTTTTGAGTCCGCCGCGAGGCTTCATCAGCTTCAACCCAAAAAGGCAACAGACGAACAGCAAAAGTCCGTAGCCGACGTCCGCAAACATGAACGCAAAAATGATAAGATAGAATATACTCATCACCATTGTTGGGTCAAACGAGCCGTACTTCGGCAAGGAATACAGTCCCACGACAGGCTCAAACGCCGTCGCAAATTTATTATTATCCAAAAGCACGGGAGCTTCCTCGTCGTCTGTAGGGTCTCTGAGCTCATACGCAGCATTGACAGCTTCAAGCTCCGCTATGACCTCATCCGCCGATTTTTCAGGCACCCAGCCTGTCAAGATCGAGGTATACTCCGTATTGAGCATTCGTTTTTTTGCATCGGCAAATGTTTGACGTGTCGTTTCGACGTCGTAATACATCTGCAATTCCGAAATACGCGGTGCGAGTACGTCCGTATCCCTGTAAAGTGCGGCTGCTCTTTCGTCAAGCGTCATAAGCTTTTCTTCAAGCGCGCATCCCGCTGTTTCCGGTGTGACCTTATATCTTGCGACGGGAGATCGAACAAAGCCCGACGCGGAGAGCATTCTCGCAAGCGCCTGCGTATCGCTCTTATGGACGATGAAGCTGACGTACGAAACTCCGTCCACTTGATTTTTATAAAGCAAGGCGGCGGCAAGCTTTTCCTCGATCTGAGATACAAGCTCGTCCGCGTTTACTCCGGCAGGCAGACTGCCCGAAAAAATATCCGTTCTCGACGTTCCGACAAAAGCGGTCGGAAGCTCAAAGCCGCGCCACGGATGCAGAGCCTCAAGCTCAGACGCGAGAAGTGCTCTGTCCGACGCTATTGCTTCAAGCTCACACGATATTTCCGTAACCGAATGCATGATCCGACTTGCTTCGTCCAAGAGATCGGCATCTGTTTCGCCTCGCGGAAGCTCCGGCTTTGCCGAAAGAAGCCCGCGTTTTTCAACAGTACCGCGCCCCGACAGAAGCTCTATCGCCCGCGCACATTCCTCGAGATTTTCACGGATACTGTCCGTTTCCTCGGACAGATCGGCTCGACGCAACGCATCTGTGTCAAGCTGCGGCGTTACGTCAACGTCAACGCATGAAAGCCAAACAAGCCGTCTTGCAAGATCATCACAACCGTTACGGTCAATAACGGCTGTGAGACGTTTCATCTTACTTACCGACATTTTTAATTAATTCTCCGATTATTATTTCAACCGCCGCGTCCATTTTTTTAATGGCAGCCTCGGTTTCCTTTGCCGCCTCAGCCTCAGCCTCGGCTTTATTTTTCGCTATAAGAGCTTCGGATTGACTTGCTATCAGGGAA
>CAZOMK010000203.1:0-2445 GCA_964580615.1 uncultured Lachnospiraceae bacterium
CTTCCCCTTTATCCTATCAAAAGGTAATTTTTATGATGATCAACGACGGCGAAAGAATAAACCGAATAAACGACAGTGTCACGCTTATTGAGTCCGAGAGCGGTCTGAAATTCACAACAGACGCGTATCTTTTGTCCGCCTACATAAGGCGTCCGAAGGGCAGAAAAAGCGTTCGTGCCGCCGAGCTCGGCGCGGGTACGGGCGTGATCTCCCTACTTGCGGCGGCTCGCGGTCTCTCCGACGAAATCTCCGCTTTTGAGGTTCAGCCGCGTTTTTGCGATATAATCAAAAGAAACGTCGAACACAATTCCATGACGTCACGGATCAAGGTGAGATGTGCCGATGTGCGCGAGATAAGCGAGCTTACCGAGGGCAGGCAGTTTGATTTTGTCTTTTCAAATCCGCCGTATATGCGTTCGGGCACGGGCAGAGGCAACGACAGCGACGAAAAAAACATCGCTCGGCACGAGGTTTTCGGAGGCATTGACGATTTCTGTGCGGCGGCGTCGCGCCTTTGCAAATTCGGCGGTATGTTTTATGTTGTTTATCGTCCGGAGCGGACGTCGGAGCTGTTTTTTTCGCTCGTCAAAAACGGTTTTGAGCCGAAGCTTTTGACATACGTTCATCCCGACGTCAAAACGTCATCCTCCCTGCTTTTATGTGCGGCAAAGCGCGGTGGCAAGCCGGGACTGACTGTTACGCCGCCGCTTTATATGTATGAAAACGGCAGAAGCGAAAGCAAGGCTGTCAAATACATCTACAAAAACGGAGCTTTTCCGGAGGAATACAGGCTGTGAATGATTTTGAATCAGCATTTACAAATGAAAAAAACAAGGTTTTAAGCGGAGTTCTGTATCTTGTCGGCACTCCGATAGGTAATTTGTCCGATCTTTCCGAGCGGGCAAAAAAAGTGCTCTCCGAGGTCGATTTCGTTGCCGCCGAGGACACAAGGCGAACAGGCAAGCTGCTTGCCGCGCTCGGCATATCAAAGCCGATGACAAGTTATTACGAGGAAAACAAGCACGAATCGGGCAGACGCATCGTTGCACGTCTCAAGTCTGGGGAAAGCTGTGCGCTCTGCACCGACGCGGGAATGCCCGCCATAAGCGATCCGGGCGAGGATCTCGTGCGTTTATGCGCCGACGAGGTGGTTACGGTCACATCCGTTCCGGGTGCGACGGCGGCGATCACGGCGCTTGCGCTCTCTGCGGCGTCAACTCAAAGCTTTGTATTCATCGGCTTTCTTCCGACGGAGAAAAAGCCGCGCCGCGAGCTCATCGACGAATGCAGGCGCGAACGCAGGACTGTTATACTTTACGAGGCTCCACATCGTCTTAAAAAGACGCTTGCCGAGCTGTGCGACGCCTGCGGCGGTGATCGCGGGATCGCTGTCTGCCGCGAGCTGACAAAGCTCAATGAGGAGATAATCAGGACGACGCTTGCCGAAGCCGTCGCACGTTACGACGTCGAGACTCCGCGCGGCGAATACGTTCTTGTACTTCACGGATCCAAAGCCGCCGACAAATCGGCAGATTGGCATGACATGAGCATCGCGGAGCACGTCGAGGCATACACTTCGGACGGCATGAGCAAAATGGACGCGATCAAGGCGGTTGCACGCGACCGCGGCGTCGGAAAAAGTGAGATATACAAGGAGCTTATCTGATGAAAAAAGCACGTTTCGGCTGAAACGTGCTTTTTTATTATTTTTCGTATGTGGGGATATTTCTGCCGATATAATTGATGAGTATCAAATCGTCGTCATACAGGTACAGCTCATAAACGAGCATACGTGCGGAATCGCTTTCTATATCGTTTCGGAATGTTCCGTTGTTTTTGAATATTTTATACGTTACGTAATATATATATGATGTGGCGCCGTCAACTTTTTTTGTGCTTTTGAATTTTACGTTTATATCGTAAAGCTTTTGCGGGGTGAAGCGCGTTTTGTTTGAATTTTCCTCGAAATACTCATCGGTAAAATAGTCATTGTACGTTTCATACTCGCCGTTGATCACCGAATTGAAATACTTTGCGAAAAATCCGACTGTCGCGTCGTATTTCGAATAATCGTCCTCCGTGATCGTATATGTATCGCTTCCCTTTGTATACGAAAGATACCTGTTGAGGCTCATATATTCCGAATCTTCAAATATATTTTCGCTATAATCCGCCGGATGGAAGGTTAAACTTTTTATATCGTCCATATAGTCGCTTTTGAAGCCGTCGTCGCCTATGGATTTTATATAGTCCGCAAGCTTTGACACGCCGGGAACTATAACATACGCGAGCATCACGACTGCGAACATTGACGCAAAGGCGATGATTATTCCGCGCTTTTGCTTATTCAGCTTTTTCATATTGTTATTATCGTTATTCATACGCTTTTCCGTTTCTGAGACACATATTTATTCTATTATATCCGTCAACGCGGATTATTACAAG
>CAZOMK010000204.1:0-1227 GCA_964580615.1 uncultured Lachnospiraceae bacterium
ACATGGATAACCCTCCGAGAACGGAGGACGGAAAAATTGATTTTTCCGAGGATTTCTTCGGCAAGCCCGCAAACCTCACCGTTTCCGGTCAGCTTAACGTTGAGACCTTTGCCATGGCATTCTCCAATGTTTATACGTTCGGCCCCACCTTCCGTGCGGAAAAGTCAAACACGACCCGTCACGCCGCGGAATTTTGGATGATCGAGCCCGAAATCGCGTTTGCCGATCTTGAGGACGACATGGAGCTTGCGGAAGCAATGATCAAGTACATCGTTTCTTATGTGCTTGAAAATTGCCCTGCCGAAATGGAATTCTTCAACAAGTTCATTGACAAGGGACTTATCGAACGCTTGACAAAGCTCGTCGAGAGTGATTTTGGCAGAGTAACCTACACGGAAGCTGTCGAGCTTCTCGAAAAGTCCGGTGCGGACTTCAAATATCCCGTATTCTGGGGTATGGATATGCAGACGGAGCACGAAAGATATCTTACGGAAAAGATATTCGAGCGTCCCGTTTTCGTTACCGACTATCCCAAGGAGATCAAGGCGTTCTATATGCGCTTGAACGATGACGGAAAGACAGTCGCGGCTTGCGATATGCTCGTTCCCGGCGTCGGTGAAATGATCGGCGGCTCACAGCGTGAGGAAAGAGAGGATTACCTCGCTGCCGCTATCGAGCGCTGCGGACTCGATCCCAAGGATTATTGGTGGTATAACGAGCTTCGCCGTTTCGGCGGAACAAAGCACGCAGGCTACGGTCTCGGCTTTGACAGACTTCTTATGTACATTACGGGTATGTCCAACATCCGTGACGTACAGCCCTTCCCGCGTACGTCGGGAAATGCGGAATTTTAATTAATTCACGCGAGTCATTGTCAATAGAAAGCAAGGTTTTATATTTTGATATCCGTTGATGAAGCTGCGGCGCTCAGACGTCGCTACGATGAAATTAGAGAAAAGAAATACGCACTCGATCTTACAAGAGGCAAGCCCGGAAAATCACAGCTTGACCTTACGATGGGAATGCTCGGCGTTATAACAAACGCGGAGGACTGCCGCTCCGAGGACGGCTTTGACTGCCGTAATTACGGCGTCCTTGACGGACTTCCCGAAACAAAGCGCCTCTTTTCGGAGCTGATCGACATTCCGGCTGAAAATATTCTCGTTGCGGGCAACTCCAGCCTTAACCTCATGTATGACTCCGTTATACGCGCGATGCATTTCGGCG
>CAZOMK010000204.1:1237-2443 GCA_964580615.1 uncultured Lachnospiraceae bacterium
GGTCAAGTTTTTGTGACCCGTGCCCGGATATGACAGACATTTTGCTGTTTGCGAGTCGCTCGGAATCGAAATGATCCCGATCAAAATGACAAAGGACGGCCCCGATATGGACGTCGTTGAAAATTTGGTCGAAAACGATGCTTCGATCAAGGGAATTTGGTGCGTGCCCAAGTACAGTAACCCGACGGGCATCACGTACAGCGATGAGGTCGTAAAACGTATGGCGGCGCTGAAGCCGAAGGCTCCCGATTTCAGGATCTTCTGGGATAACGCATATTTTGTTCACGATCTGTACCCGGACGATAAGGACGAGGTGCTTAACATCTTCCAGGAGGCGAGAAAGCTCGGCCCCGCAAGCGAAAATATGATAATGTATTTCGCGTCAACGTCTAAGATTACGTTCCCCGGCTCCGGTGTTGCGATCCTTGCCGCAAGTAAAGATAACCTTGATCAGATCAAGGGACTTATGACGTTCCAGACGATCGGCTACGATAAGATCAACCAGATGAGACACGTAAAATATTTCGGCAATGCCGCCGCTGTCCGTGATCACATGGAGCATCATGCGGCAATATTAAGACCGAAATTTGCCATCGTGTGCGATACGCTTGAGCGTGAGCTCGGCGATCTCGGCATCGCAAGATGGTCGCGTCCCAAGGGCGGCTACTTTATCAGCCTCGACGTTGCACCCGGATGCGCGCGCAGAGTTTACGAGCTTTGCTGTGACGCCGGAGTTAAGCTGACCGAGGCGGGAGCTACGTATCCCTATCACCGTGACCCCGAGGACAGAAACCTCAGGATCGCGCCGTCCTGCCCCGACGATGACGAGCTTCAGCTTGCGATCGACATTCTTTGCGTTTGCATCAAGCTCGCGGCTTGCGAAAAGGGACTTTGATTTATTTGATTCAACTAAAAAAGGTGATGTGAAATTTCACATCACCTTTTTTGATGTCAGAAATCAGTGATTCGGTAAAATGCTTCCTTAGGCGTGCCGTCGTTGTCGAAAAGCAAGGGCTTGTCGGGGCGGTTCGGCACGGGAAATCCATTGAGCCATGATGCGCCGTCGATGACGCCCCACAGCGTGACGGAATCTATAACGTCGGCGTATTCGCGGAAGATCTTGAATATATCGCCGTAAAAGCGGGCGTGAGCAAGCTCGGCTTCGGGAGTGTCCCAAACAGTGCCGTCGGGCTCGTTCCATTTGTG
>CAZOMK010000205.1:0-2438 GCA_964580615.1 uncultured Lachnospiraceae bacterium
TCCTGCGTCCGTAAAGCCGCTTTCCGAAATGTCAAAGGAACAGGGCAGACTTGCAATCGCAGGGCAGGTGTTCGAGGTCACCTCAAAGGAAACAAAAAACTACGATAAACTGAATATTACAGTCGGAATCACCGACAATAAGCTGTCAACGTACATAAAGACGACAAAGCTCAAGGAGGAGGGCGAAAAGCTCTTAAAGGCGCTTAAACCGGGCGCTTGCGTTCTGATCGAGGGTAAGGTCGTTGCGGAAGATATGAACGCCTTTGCAAAACGCAGACGTGACGCCGCAAAAGAGGAAAAGCCGGAGGAGGAAGAAAAAAAGGATCCGCTTCCCGATATAGAATATTCCATGCGTCCGACTTCAATCTCAAAGGTTTCACGCATAATCCGACGCGATAACGCGCCGAAAAAGCGCGTCGAGCTTCATCTGCATACGACAATGTCGCAGATGGACGGAATGGTGATCCCGGAGGAGGCGCTTCGCCGCGCACAGTATTGGGGACATCCCGCTGTTGCGATAACGGATCACGGAAACGTGCAGGGCTTCCCGGACGCGATGCTCGAATCGGATAAATCCGGAATGAAGGTCATTTACGGCATGGAAGCGTACTTCGTCGATGATGAGGCGCGCGCCGTTTACGGAGAATGTGACCTCGGATTCGACGGCGAATTCGTTGTTTTCGATATAGAAACAACGGGACTTTCAACGTCGGGCGATGCCATCACCGAGATCGGTGCCGTTCTCGTCTCAAACGGAGAGGTAATAAGTACATTTTCCGAATACTGTAATCCCGAACGTCATATCCCCGAAAATATAACGGAGCTGACGGGCATTTCGGACGAAACAGTCGCAAACGCACCCAAGATCGACGAGGTTCTGCCGAGATTCTTGGAATATTGCGGAAACCGTCCGCTTGTCGCGCATAATGCAAACTTTGATACAGGCTTCATACGTGCGGCTGCATCAAAATTGCACATTCCGTTCGACAATTCGTATATTGATACATTGGCGATGTCGCGTTACGTAAATACAGAGCTGTCGCGCCATACGCTCGATACAGTCGCCGCTTTTTACGGTCACGATAAATTCGATCATCACCGCGCGTTTGAGGATGCAAAGGTCTGCGCCTTCATCTTCTTGAAAATGGCTGAACGAATTTCAAAAGAGGGAATAAAGGATATTCCAGAAATGGTGAAAATGATGAGCGAGCACGCCGATCCTCTGAGATTGCCGACGTATCATCAGATAATACTTGTAAAAAATCAGGTCGGACTGAAAAATCTCTACAAGCTTGTTTCTCAAAGCTATCTGAAATATTATAAGCGTAATCCGCGTATCCCAAAAACGCTGCTTGAGGAGCACAGAGAGGGACTTATCATCGGCTCCGCGTGCGAGGCGGGCGAGCTTTACCGCGCCATACTCGACTCAAAGCCGGAGGCGGAGCTCGAACGCATAGCAAAATTTTACGATTATCTTGAAATACAGCCGCTTTCCAATAACGCCTTTATGCTTGACGATAATAAGGTCAACGGCATAGAGGAGCTCATGGAAAACAACAGAAAGATCGTAGCTCTCGGCGAAAAGCTCGGTAAGCCCGTTGTTGCAACCTGCGATGCTCACTTTATGGATCCGGAGGACGAGATCTACCGTCAGATACTTCAAAAGGGAATGAAGTTCTCGGACGCGGACAGAGAAACGAAGCTCTATTTCCGAACAACGGAGGAAATGCTTGAGGAGTTTGCTTATCTCGGTGAAGAAAAGGCGTATGAGGTCGTCGTCGAAAACACGAACCTTATTGCCGATATGATCGAAGAGGTCAGGCCGATCCCGAAGGGAACGTATACTCCGAATATCGAGGGAGCTGAGGACGAGCTGAGAGAGCTTTGCTACAAACGAGCGGACGATTGGTACAAATACGAGGGCAAGGTGCCCGATATCGTCATGGAGCGTCTTAACCGCGAGCTCAATTCGATCATCAAAAACGGTTACGCCGTGCTCTACATTATCGCGCAGAAGCTCGTTTCGTATTCGGAGAGCCAGGGCTATCTTGTCGGATCGCGCGGCTCTGTCGGATCATCGATAGTCGCATCGTTTGCGGGAATATCGGAGGTAAATCCGCTTCCGCCGCATTATCGCTGCCCGATCTGCCGTTACAGCGAATTCCATAAGGACGAATACAGCTCCGGCTTTGATATGCCCGACAAGGAATGCCCGAACTGCAAGAAAAAAATGCTTGTTGACGGTCATGATATCCCGTTTGAAACCTTCCTCGGCTTCTATGGCGATAAATCACCCGATATCGACCTGAACTTTTCCGGCGATATTCAGGGTAAGGTTCATAAATATACGGAGGAGCTGTTCGGAGCGGAAAACGTGTTCCGCGCCGGAACGCTCGGCACGATTGCTTCAAAGACTGCTTACGGCTTTGTCATGAAGC
>CAZOMK010000206.1:0-2426 GCA_964580615.1 uncultured Lachnospiraceae bacterium
TTGGACGCCCGATCTTGCAGATTGGACGATCGGCGCCGACGAGCTTGATGAAGAAAACAAGCAGCTCACCTTCTCCGATGAAAGCGAAGAAGGCGCGATGCTCCTCATGGGTAATTCCGCTTGGGGCCCGTACCGCTTTAACGTTAAGGTAAAGCTTGCGGACGAAACAGAGGTCGCTTATGTTTACTTCTGCGTTAAGGACGAAAAAAATTACTACGTTCTCAAGGTTTCATCCGGTAAGCTTGAGCTTGCGGAAGCTAAGAACGGCAGTGAAGAAATCGTTTCCTCGCTCGCACTTTCAACTCCCACAGGCGAATGGATCCCCACGTCCGTTAATATTGCAGCAAAGAATATCTACGTTTACGTCAACGGCGACGAAGTTATGAGAGTTTCCTCCGAAAAGACAGATCTCGATCTCGTAAAGGGTAACTTCGGCTTCGGTCAGTGGAATTCCTCGTTCGTTATCGACAACGTTGAGATCGTAGACGCTGTAACGGGAACTGTATATTACTCTCAGGATTTCGAAAATGCAGATGATTTCATCGCAAATTGCACTTTCGGTAACCGTAACGGCGGTAACTATACATATACCGAGGGCGACTGGGTAGTCAGAAAAGAAAAGGATGCAGACGGCAACGAGCTTGACAATAAAGTCCTTGCTTATGATGGCTCCATCTCTGTCTACGGCGCGATCCTTGCGTTTAGCGGTGTAGATATTCCCGCAGATTGCGAAGGCTATAAGATCAAGATCGACGTTATGAGAACCGGTGGTACGAGCGCAACAAGCGAAGGCTGGGCGATCGTATGGGGCTACAAAGCCGATAGCGACTATGTGAACTACAACTTCGGCGGCTGGAGCGGCGCAGGCGGCTTCCAGACGATCGTAGGCGGCTCGAAAACGAATAACAATATGACTACCGCAATAGGCATGGAGAATAACGTTTGGGCAACCTCCGAGGTTCACATCTATAAAGATGTTGCTTACGCATACTATAACGGCAATCTCATTCAGCTTCTCTGGCTTGACTGATCGAATTTTAATTAAAAATAACAGCGAAAGGGAGACGCTTCGAAAGAAGCTGTCTCCCTTTTTCTTTTTCGATGCGTCGGAAAAATCGAATCGTGCAATTTTTTTTGCACAAATTTCTTGAAGTGATTGACTTTTTGAAATATTAAGTGTATACTTTAATACCGAGTTAGCGGCGGCTAATCAAACCGCCGCTATATTAAAAAATATGAGTTAGTCGAAACTAACTACTATATGGGAGGAGTCATTATGGCTATAGTGGAATTTAAGGACGTAACACGAGTTTATACGAGCGGAGATCACGAGCTGAGAGCGCTGGACGGCGTGAGCTTCACCCTTGATGAAGGAAAATTTGTTGTAATTCTCGGACCCTCCGGCGCGGGGAAGAGCACACTTTTGAATATGCTTGGCGGCTTGGACAGCCCCACAAGCGGCACGATCACAGTGAACGGCAAGGATATTTCAACGCTTACAAACAACGAGCTTGCCGATTACCGCGCTTCTGACGTCGGCTTTGTGTTCCAATTCTATAACCTGATCCCGACGCTTACCGTCTATGAGAATATTGCGCTTGTCAAAGATATTTCAAAGGACGCGCTTGATCCGAAGAAGATGATCGAGGAGGTCGGACTTGCGGATCATTTGCATAATTTTCCGTCGGAGCTTTCGGGCGGTGAACAGCAGAGAGTGTCAATTGCACGTGCGCTTGCAAAGAACCCGAAAATTCTCCTTTGCGACGAGCCGACCGGCGCGCTCGATTCCGAAACGGGCGTGCTTGTCTTGAAGCTCCTGCTCTCCATGGCGAAAAATTACGGCAAGACGATCGTTGTGGTCACACATAATCAGAACATTGCGAAAATGGCAGACGTCGTAATCCGCGTCAAGAACGGAAAAATCAAATCCTGCGAGGAACAGACATCTCCCATGAGCGCAGATGAAGTGGAGTGGTAAATTATGCTGACAAGAAAACTGTTCCGCACTGCGTGGAATTACAAATCGCAGTTTATTTCAATGATAATAATGATCGCTATCGGCGTCGGCATTTTTCTCGGCTTCAATATCGAATGGAAAAGCCTTGAACACGATGCGTTCACTTTTTTGGAGGATACAAACTACGCCGACTTTCGCCTCTATTCCGAAACCGGCTTCACGGAGGATGAAATAAACGCCATCCGAAATATTGACGGGGTAACCGCCGCAACTCGATATTTCAACGTGAATGTCGGCATTAAGGACACAAAAAAGTCTCTGGCGCTCAATGTGTCGGAAAACTACACCGTTTCGACGATGACGATCACGGACGGCGCCGACTATGACGAAAGCTCCGACGGCATTTGGCTGTCCGATAAGTTTGCCGATGCAAATGATATCAAGCTCGGCGACGAGCTTACCCTTACAT
>CAZOMK010000207.1:0-2379 GCA_964580615.1 uncultured Lachnospiraceae bacterium
CAGGTGCAGATAATAACATCACCGATATTGGCATAGCGTCTGCCGGTGCCGCCGAGAACACGGATGCACATAAGCTCTTTAGCGCCGGTATTATCGGCAGCCTTCAAATATGACTCTTGCTGAATCATTCTTCGTGTCCTCCTTATTTAGCTTTTTCTACGATTTCGACAACACGCCATCTCTTTGTTTTAGAAAGGGGTCTTGTCTCCATTACTGTTACCTTATAACCGATGCCGCAGATGTTGTTTTCATCGTGAGCATGGATCTTAGAGGTACGCTTGATTATTTTTCCGTAAAGCGGGTGTCTTACGTTATCCTTGATGGCAATAACAACCGTCTTGTCCATCTTATCGGAAACTACGATACCGGTACGGGTCTTTCGCATATTGCGTTCTACTGTCATGACTCGTCCTCCTTATGCTTCCTTCTCGTGAAGTATAGTCATTACACGAGCGATGTCACGCTTGACCTCCACGATCTTGTGGGTGTTGTCAAGCTGTTTGATAGCGTGCTGGAAACGGAGGTTGAAGAGCTCACCTTTAAGCTCCTTGAGCTTTTCGTTGAGCTGTTCGGAGGTCATTGCACGGAGTTCAGTTGTTTTCATCTCTAATTATGCCTCCTTCTCTTCACTCTCGGTTTTTGTTACGAATTTGCACTTAATGGGGAGCTTGTGGGATGCAAGACGCATAGCTTCCTTTGCAACCTCTTCTGTAACTCCGCTCATTTCGAACATAACTCTGCCGGGCTTTACAACAGCAACCCAATATTCGGGTGAGCCTTTACCGGAACCCATTCGAGTTTCAGCAGGCTTTTCCGTTACAGGCTTATCGGGGAATATCTTGATCCAAACCTTACCGCCACGCTTTGTGTAACGAGTCATAGCGATACGGGCTGCTTCGATCTGGTTGCTCGTGATCCATGCAGGTTCAAGAGCTACGAGACCGTAATCGCCGTTGGAAACAGTATTGCCGCGATGAGCTTCACCCTTGAGGCGGCCGCGCTGTACGCGTCTGTATTTTACTCTTTTAGGCATTAACATAGCTTACTTCGCGCCTCCTTCCTTAGGTGCTCTGTTGTAGTCGCGTCTTTCGCCGTTCTGACGACGATCGCCGCCCTGACGACGTCTGTTGTCGCCGTTGCGTCTGTCGCCGCGTCTGTCACCGTTGCGTCTGTCGCGTCTGTCGCGAGGAGCAGCGGGCTTATCAGAACCGGATCTCTGAATTTCGGGAAGAACCTCGCCCTTGTATATCCATACCTTGACGCCGATCTTACCGTAAGTTGTGTTAGCTTCCCAGAAGCCGTAATCAATGTCCGCACGAAGCGTCTGGAGCGGGATAGTGCCTTCGTGGTAGTGCTCTGTGCGTGCGATTTCCGCGCCGCCGAGACGACCGCTGCAACAGGTCTTGATTCCCTTAGCTCCGCACTTCATCGTTCTCGCGATCGCCTGTTTCATAGCGCGGCGGAAGGAGATTCTGCGTTCGAGATCATTTGCGATCTTTTCAGCAACGAGCTGTGCGTCCATGTCGATATTACGAATCTCAACAACGGAAACGGAAGCGGGCATACCTGCCTTAGCTTCGATTTCAGCCTTGAGTTCGTTGATAGCTGCGCCCTTGGGACCGATTACGAGGCCGGGCTTAGCGCAGTGAATGATAACCTTGATTCTGCCGTTAGCGCGTTCGATTTCGATCTTCGGAACGCCTGCTGCCTGCAGCTTCTTCTTGAGATAATTTCTCAGGTTATAGTCGGAAACGAGAGTATCGCCAAACTTTTCATCGGAGGCATACCATCTCGAGTCCCAGTCTTTGATAACGCCGACACGCATGCCGTGCGGATTAACCTTCTGACCCATATTAGCTTGTCCTCCTTAGTTTCTTTCTTTTACTTTGAGAGTGATGTGGCAAGTTCTCTTAAGTATTCTGTCTCCGCTTCCCTTTGCTCTGGGCATCCATCTCTTAAGAGTGGGGCCCGGGCAAACGAAGCACTCAGAAATATAGAGCTTGCTTGCATCCATCTCGAAATTATTTTCTGCATTTGCCATCGCGCTCTTGAGGAGCTTGATAAGATGCTCGCAGACGCCTTTGTTGGTATTCTTAAGAATACCCATAGCAGTCTCCACGTCCTTGCCGCGGATAAGATCGAGCACAGGCTTTACCTTGATGGGCGAAATGCGCACATATTTCAAATATGCAACAGCTTCCATTTTAGGTTTTGACCTCCGTTTTATAACGTGTTTTTATCCGGATTACTTACCGTTGTTGGACGTTTTCGAGCCTGCATGGCCTTTGAACGTACGTGTGGGCGCGAATTCGCCGAGTTTGTGTCCTACCATATCCTCTGTAACGTATACGGGGATATGCTTTTTACCGTCATGAACGG
>CAZOMK010000208.1:0-2376 GCA_964580615.1 uncultured Lachnospiraceae bacterium
GAGTAAGGCAACCGGCACCGCCGATACAGCCGCCGATACACGCCATACCCTCGATAAAGTTACCGTCGAGCAGATTCTTGCTTGCTTTAAGCAAAGCAACTCTGCAAGCCTCGATTCCGTCGCAAGGAACCGCTTTAAGGTTGAAGTCGATGTTCTGCTCCTTCATCGCCTGAGCGACTGCATCGGAAAGGCCGCCGGAACGAGCGAAGATTCTTCCGAAGTAAGAAGCATTGTCGAGATCGCCCTCCTCAAGCGTTGTTATGTCGATATCGCGGCTGTCGTAAAGCGCCTGGAGCTCCTCAAAGGTCATAACAGCGTCAACATAAGGCTTAACATCGTCAAGCTGTGCCTCTGCCTTCTTCGCCGTGCACGGTCCGATGAACACGACGCGCGCGTCGGGATCGTTTTCCTTGAGATACTTCGCAAGAGTTGTCATCGGAGAGGGGTTATGCGAAACGAGCGGCAAGAGCTGTGGAAAAGCGGACTTGACGTAAGCAACGAACGCGGGGCAGCAGGAGCTTGTAAGCATTCCCTTTTCGGCAAGCTCACGAGACTCGGACATTGCAACCATATCGGCGCCGAGAGCGGCTTCGATAACAGTATGGAAGCCGAGCTGCTTCATACCGGTAATGACCTGACCGAGCTTTGCATACGTAAACTGGCTTGAGATGGAGGGAGCCACCATCGCGTAAACCTTATAATTTTTGTTATTATCGCTGTTTTTGATAAGATCTATTACATTAAGAATGTAGGAACGGTCGGTGATAGCGCCGAACGGGCACTGATAAACGCAGGCGCCGCACTGAATGCACTTGTTGTCGTCGATCGCGGCGCAGTTGCTTTCCTTGATCGAGATAGCCTTTACCTTGCACGCATTCTGGCAGGGGCGCTTACGGTTTACGATCGCCATGAACGGGCAAACCTTCGCGCACTGACCGCACTCTATGCACTTTGTTTTGTCGATATGAGCGACGTGATTGCTGTCGAACGTGATCGCGCCGCGCTTACATACGTCCTCACAGCGGTGTGCAAGACAGCCGCGGCAGGAATCAGTAACCTCATATCCGGCTGCAGGGCATTCGTCGCAAGCGATCTCGATGACCTGAATCACATTTTTCTCCTTGGGATCGCCTCCCATGGCAAGCTTTACTCGCTCCGCAAGTATCGCGCGCTCTTTATAAACGCAGCAACGCATCGTCGGTGTGTTTCCGGGGACGATCATCTTCGGTATATCGAGAACATTCTCCAAAAGCGTGTCATTCCACGCCTGACGTGCAACCTCGCGCAGGACTTTATATTTAAGATGCTGCACCTTCGTATCAAATTTTCTCATTAAGTATTCTCCTTAAAAATAGCTGACTTTTATACGTTTTCCCATTCGCCTGAGGCAAGCGGAAAGCTCATCGACGAGATTCATTTTTATATTGAAGGTAATCGGCAGATCCGGGTTTTGGTGTGCCGGATTTATTGCACGACCGACATAAAAATTGATATCCGTCGCTTCCTCGAACAGCAATCTGCTTATGAGAGACGCGCCATCCCTCTGCTGACTCCACTGCTCGTATTTTGTGTTTTCACCGAGATGGTCTCTCGCGTATTCAAGCACGCGATTTATCGTTATAACGCCTTCGGTAACAAGATCGACGCCCTCTATCTCCGCGATCGGCGGAATATCCGAGCGCTCGAAATTAAGGCTTGTTCTGATCGGCTTACGCAAATACTTTGCGACTATCGACGAGGTCGTGCCGCCGCAAACGATATGCTTTCCTTCCTTTGAAAAGAACAGTGACATCATTCTGTCGCAATCGTCGCGATTTGCGGGAGGGCCGAACAGAAGATTCATCGGCTCGCGTCTGCGGATTCTGACAATGCACGCGGTAGCGTCGTCTCCGGGCTTATTTCCGTAGAGCTTATTGCATTCATCGACAAGCATCGTCGAAAGTGTCTTTGCCGTATATCCGGCGGGGACGAGCATTTCGATAAAATCAATGATCTCCTCGCGCTTCCAACCGAAGTTATACGCAAGACCGATTCCTGCGTGCGGGCATCCGTCGCTCATGGCGACGAACACATCGTTTTCCTGGAGCTGGATCTCGGACTTGAGTATTTTTTTGCCGTCGATATTCATTTCCGTCGTGGGATAATCATAGTTTTTCTCATTTCTTATGAGGATCACTTTCGGATTATCGTATTGAATTATCTCGGCGGATCTGTTGTTTTTTATTTGTATTATTGTAAATGTCGAATACGCGACGCCGCGCACCGAGCAAACGGGCAATGTTGCCGCTATCGTCGAAACGCACTCATCAAGCGGGAGTCCAACGCACATCAGTGTAGATATGATCTTCGACGTAAGAGACGAAAGGATTCACGCCT
>CAZOMK010000209.1:0-2369 GCA_964580615.1 uncultured Lachnospiraceae bacterium
ATAATGATGAACACAACAAGTAAAAATATTATTGTTTTCTTCATACAATCCTCCTCTTTTTCACCACAACCGCAACTGACGCGAGCGCGACTACCGCCACCGCCGCATACGCGAACGTGTCCACACCGGTTTGAGGAGCGGAGTCTGGGTAAATAATCGGCCAAGCAGAATGATATTCTGACAACATATCAATATAATCTCCACCGTTTACCCGCCATTTCCCGTTTTCGAACACTGCTGTAACATTGGAACGCTTTATAACAGCTCCATTTTCATACGGCTGTTCTATGTGGACATAATTAAATTCAATGGTGGCAATGTTGTTTTCGTTCGCAGTAACAACCGCATCTAATTTGAAGTCGTCCGCGCTGAGACCACTTAAAAATAAACCGTCACCATTGGCATTGTACGGATCATATTGAGGAGATATTGATGTTATGATTACTTCACCGTCAACATAATAAAGAGTTCTTGTTAATGCAAGCATTTTATAAACGTAATTGTCTGCATAAATGTTTTTTGCTTCGTCAACAAGTTCTTTGAAAGAATATCCGGATTTGAAAGCGCTCGCATCTCCAACCTGAAAAACGTCATTGTCGGGATCAATGTAGCTCGGTTGTTTCTGAAGCTTCCAATATAACGAGTCCATTTGTGTTATTAAATTTTCGGCTTCTTCCGTAGTAATAATTGATATTTCTTCGGCTGAAACCAAGATCGTTGAAAAAACTAAAATTATCAACGCGATAATTAATGTAAATGCAGTTTTTTTCATAATTGTTTATTACTCCCAACAAGATATAATTGCAGTGGTGTTTTTTAATCTGCCATAATCCAGTATTTTTTCGAGCGGAATTGTATATGTTCCAACAAAATTTTCCATTGGATAAGGGTCTTTTAATACAACATCAAATCCATTACCGCTTGAATTTAGTACAATTCCTGAAATCACAGCAAAATGTCCTGATGTTGTATATGGCAACTCATCTGTAGCGGATAGTGATGATTTTTCGAATAATATAATTACTGGATATCCACTGTTCAATGATCTAAATATTTTCCAATATTCTTTTACATTTGTACTGATAGCACGGCTTGAATATTCTATATTCTTATTTTGAAGATAGTAATTTATACAATTGGCTATTGCACCGGCATATGCGCCAGAAGGACAGTATTTTTCATATAACCATTCATCTACCCCTCTGTCCCAGGATGAAGATGGAACCACTTCAATGTTAAACGCTGAAAGTGCAATTAACGAACTTGCCATTGAACAAGTATAACTTGTGGTTTGTTTGTAGGTACTAATGTTTGAAATATTTGCACATCCGTCATCATCAATGAGTTCGAACGTCCATCGTTCATTATCAGTTGTTGCGGAAGTGTTCAAGTGTATGTCGGATTTGTTTCCGGATCCTGAAACGGAAATGTAATAATTTGTATTGTTCAAGTTTATATTATACGACCCGTCATCCGACAATATAAAATTCCAATCACCTGTTGCGGAAGTATATGTTCCGGAAGCAATATCGTCTTCATCTCCGCTTTGTTGCCTAATGACGTAGCCATATCCGAATTCGCTGCAAACAGAATATATTTTATGCGTGTCAGATGAAGAATTGTAAACAATTCTGAACGCTTGCCCCACGGTATAATCTTCTTCATATTGATATACATCCGCGTTATTGCTTGTGCTTGAAGTTGCAACGTTCATTAAATTTGTTGTTGCTACATTTCGAATTTGATAAATACCGATTTCCGCGCTGTCGTAATTGATCATTAAATACGGTTTATATGAGGTATTTTCAACTTCCGATGAATAAAATTTCATTGAAGCTCCAAAAGTTAATTTTACTCCGTGATATGCCGCATCATATGCAACATTTTCCCATTGCCGTGCGGAATTTGATATATCAATCGTTTTATATCCGGCAGTTCCGGTTACGGATGATGTATTGCTTGCACTACTGTTGCACGTAGGCATATTGTTGTATGTAATTGTATTTTCGTCCCACAGATCATTAACATTATGCACCGAATACGAAGCAGATGATGCGTTAGTAGAGACTCCGGTAGAATAATAACTCACATAAAATCTTGCAATTTTTGAGCCCTTGACAAAAATCATTTGTTGATTCTCGCTCAATCCCGGAAATTTCAAGAAAATACTTCTTGTTGTGTTGCCGAGTAAAACAGTTGAATTTCCATAATTAGATGAGGGACTACTCGAATATACAACAGAATCTTCTATATACTTTTTGCTATTTATTGTTTCTTCCAATGTCACAGTCGGGTCAATTGTGACGGGATAGACGGTAGATGAGGATTCGAGGAAAGCGCGGTCTGCGGTGACGGTGAGCGCGTAACTG
>CAZOMK010000210.1:0-2360 GCA_964580615.1 uncultured Lachnospiraceae bacterium
GCTGTACTGCTTAATAATTTATGAAAATCAAAATCGGAGGATACATTTCCCATGTACAATCAGCTCAAGCAGATCCTTATTGAAGAACTCAACGTTGACGAAAAGCTCATTTCTCCCGATGCAGAGCTCATCAAAGACCTCAACATCAACTCGATCGAGCTTGCAGACCTTATCATGATCTGTGAAGAAAAATTCGACACTGTATTCGAGGAAGATCAGCTTTCCAAGTTTGTAACGATCAAGGATATTGCGGACTATCTCGAAGCTCTCGAAAAATAACAAATCAAAAAGGTGCCGAAGGGCACCTTTTTTTGCTTTATACGGTTTCGGCTGAGTCGCCCACGTTCAAAAGCAAGCATATTTTCGAAGCGAAGCGCTTTGCTTCGTCTTTTTCGGCGAAGCGCTTTACATACTCGGTATCGTTCCAAAAATGCATCGGCACGGCGCATTTTATCTTGAGATTTTGCATTGCGTACTCGAAGCCGAGGCTTCCCTCACCCTCCTGACGCGGATCGAGCGGAAGGAAGGCGACGTCGATATTTTCATCCGTCAGCGTCGAAAGCTCTGTCTCAAAGGCGTATCGGACGGCTTTTCTTTGCATCAAGGACGCTCCGCTCCACAGCCACAGATGCAGATCCCCCGCGTGATAAATCTTATGTCCGTCAAGCTTAACGAGATAGGCGACGCCGCAATCGGTTGAGCGCAGAGTTTTAACAGTCATGTCCCCGACGGTGTAGGTTTTTCTGTCGGAGACGAAATTTATTTTGACATTTTCGGGGTAATGCGTTATACCCGAATCAAGGATATAGCTGACGTTCGGATCGTCGGCGCATGAAAATATACGTTCCGAATAATGATCGTCGTGCCAATGGCTGACGAAAAACACGAGCTTTTTTCCATCCGGACGTTGGGGAAGCTCGTTTCCTATACAGTCAAATACGAGAAGTGCGGATTCCGTTTCGACGGAAAAGCCGCTGTGTCCGAGGTAAGTAATTTTCATAATCACTCCTTTTTTCAAGCTTTTTCGGCAAGCGAACGCAAAAGTGCGATCTCGGCGGCGTAGCCGTCGGGGTCGTTCGGTGTTTCAAGGCAAAACGGAAGGCTTGAAAGCTGCGGAGACGTTACGAGGCGCAAAAGCGCCTGTGTTCCGATCGTTCCGTCGCCTATTTTTTCATGTCTGTCCTTATGTGAGCCAAGCGGATTTTTGCTGTCGTTAAGGTGGACGGCGCACAGTCTGTCAAGTCCTATGACGCGGTCAAGCTCGTCGAGCACGTCACGTGGGTCTGTTACTATATCGTAGCCTGCGTCAAAGACGTGGCAGGTATCAAGGCAAACGCCGATCATTCCCGCTATTACGGGGTTTTGTTTTTCAGCGGCGTCAATGATTTCGGCAAGCTCGTCGAAGCTTCGTCCGATCTCACTGCCCTTGCCCGCCATCGTTTCGATCAGAACCTTTGTATTCATGCCGCTCCACATTGTTTCGGCAAGACAGCGTGCCGTTTGACGTATTCCGAGCTTCGCGCTTTGCGTTGTAAACGAGCCGGGATGAAAATTATAGAGCACGCCGGGCATACGTTCGAGATATTCAAAGTCCTCTCGCATCGCTTGCTTTGTGAAGTCGCGCACCGACGATTTGGCGGAGCACGGATTCATCGTATACGGCGCATGGGCGATGAGGCTTCCCGTTTCTATGCCGTATTTTTTCAGCAGAGTCGCGGCGAGAGCCTCATCCTCAGGATCGCTCGGACGCGAATTGCCGCTTCGCGGATTGCGAATAAAGCACTGTATTACATTTCCGTTTATTCGGTGAGCTGTTTCCACCATGGCGGCGAAGCCTTCCGCAACGGAAAGATTCGCGCCGAGCTTTAGCTTTTCATTCATTTTTTCTCCGATCCGCGTTCGGGACTGAATCGCTTACGTGCAAAATTAGTATCAAATCACTCATCAGGTTACAAAAAAATGATTTTTGTGAGAATTGAATAAATTTATATCATTCGATCCTCCCTCTGTCGAGGCTGACTCAATTATTATAAAAGAATTGATTTTTCTTGTCAACACTATGATTTTCGACAACGTTTTCGTTGCGTTTTTCAAATTTATTTCGAACTGCGAACTTTTGTTCGTTTTGCCAATTGATTTTTTTGCCAAATTGTGGTATAATTATGGCACGATATGAAAAGCACGCACTCCCGGCGTGTTTTTATATCAGTCTAAAAACGAACATTTGTTCAGAATGGTGGTGGAGCTTATGTGTGATATTTGCGATTATGAACTTGATTTCGGGCATTACGACGGATGTCCCCTTGACGGATACGAATACGGCGCGCTGATCTGCTCTGTTTGCGGCGAGCAGATACGTC
>CAZOMK010000211.1:0-2315 GCA_964580615.1 uncultured Lachnospiraceae bacterium
CCGTTTTATCGGGACAGTCTATTATAGGGGGTGTAAACTCGGTATCGTTAGCAGCCTCACCTCGATCCCGAAGGCGGCGTTCAATGATTGCGACGGACTTGAGGAGATCCTTATGCACGATAAGATCGAATACATCGGAATAAATGCATTTTCAAACTGCAAATCGCTGAAATCGGTTGAAATTCCCGTGCTTCTCACAGAGGTTCCGATCGGTTGCTTCTCCGGATGCAGTGCGCTGACATCGGTAACCATTCACGAAACGGTCGTTAAGATTCCCGACAGTGCTTTTTCGAACAGCAAGAGCTTCGTCGTAAAGACAGAGGCAGGTTCATACGCCGAAATGTGGGCAAAGGATATCGGAAAAGGCGTTGAAATAATCAAATAAATCAAATAAAAACAAAATCCACTGCAATGTGTGCAGTGGATTTTTTGTTTGCAGAAGCGGAGCTACGCTGTCTTTACTGTTTTGTTGTTACGTCGAGCACGGGACGTGCGATCGAAATTCCTTCCTCCGCAAAGAGGGCGGGAAGCTTCTTGTTCAGGTCGAATTTCAGGCTCCAATAGTCGCCCGTTGTGCACCAAACGCGAAGCGAAAGATTGAAACAGCCGGATCCGTAGCCGGTTACTGCCGCAAACGGCGGTGTTTCCGTGCTTATGCGGCTGTCCACTGCGAGCTTGTCTGTCAAAACGAGCAGAGCCTTGTCAATGTCGGCGGCGGAAGCGATGCTTATGTCAAGGTCAAGTCTGCGCTTGCCCTCGACGGACACGTTAATGATGGCGCTTCCCGTTACGTTACTGTTGGGCAACACGATGCGTCTAGAATCGGGCGTTATAAGCGTTGTATAGAAAATGCCGATCGCGGAGACTGTTCCTTCCTCCGTGCCGCAAACGATGTAGTCTCCTATATCGAACGGCTTGAAGATCAAAAGTATGATCCCGCCGGCGAAGTTGGAAAGTCCGCCCTGAAGCGCAAGACCGATGGCAAGACCGGCAGAGCCGAGGAGCGCGATGATGGAGCTCATCGGAACGCCGAGCACGGCGGCGACAGTCAGCACCAAAACGACATTAAGCACAATGGAAAGCGCATTCTTTATGAAGCCAGAGGCGGCTTCGTTCATGCTTTTTCCGAGCTTGGACTTTGAAAAGAGCGATAAAAGTCCCTTTACGAGATATTTACCGACGAAAAAGATGA
Source organism: uncultured Lachnospiraceae bacterium (assembly GCA_964580615.1). GTDB lineage: Bacteria > Bacillota > Clostridia > Oscillospirales > CAG-272 > DTU064. The sequence goes on from CAZOMK010000211.1 coordinate 1,193, forward strand.
GAGCGGCTGTGACAAGCTTGATCGCGATCGTTACCGCGTACTGTGAAATAAGTTCGAGGATCTCCATTTGTTCTCCTTATTTTGCGTCTCCGCGGATCACGCCGCGACGGATTTTTCCGCTGATCGTTTTCGGCAGATCGTCAACAAATTCAACGATTCGCGGATATTTATAGGGCGCGGTGTGCTCCTTGACGTAATTTTGAATCTCACGCTTGAGCTCCTCCGTGCCGACAGTGCCCTTCGTGAGCACGATCGTAGCCTTGACAACATTGCCTCGGATCTCGTCCTTCGCCGCTGTTACGGCAACCTCAAGGACGTAGGGCAGCTCCATTATGACGCTTTCGATCTCAAACGGCCCGATACGGTAGCCGGATGACTTGATAACATCGTCAACTCTGCCGACGTAGTAGAAATAGCCGTCCTCATCGCGCCAAGCGGTGTCGCCGGTGTGATAGATTCCGTCGTGCCAAGCCTGCGCTGTCAGGTCGGGCGAACGGTAATATCCCTGGTACAGACCGACGGGCGCAGTGTCGCCGGTGTGGATGACGATCTCGCCGACCTCACCCTTGGGAAGCGAATTGCCGTCCGGATCGACGATATCAACGTCGTACTGCGGGCTGGGACGTCCCATCGAGCCCATTTTGATCGACGAACCGACGAAGTTTGCAAGTACAAGCGTCGTTTCCGTCTGACCGAAACCCTCCATTACGCTTATTCCCGTTGCGTCACGGAAGCGGTTGAATACTTCGGGATTGAGCGCTTCGCCCGCCGTTGTCGCGTATTCAAGCGACGACAGATCGTACTGCGAGAGATCCTCGCGGATCATAAAGCGATACATCGTGGGGGGCGCGCAGAAGGTGGTGATCTTATACTTTGAAATTACGGAGAGGATGTCGTCTGCATGGAAGCGGTCGAAATCGTATATGAATACGGGCGCTTCGCTGAGCCACTGACCGTAGAGCTTGCCCCAAAGAGCCTTGCCCCAGCCTGTGTCGGAAATTGTGAAGTGGAGTCCGTTCGGATTGACGTTGTGCCAATATTTTGCCGTCATGTAGTGACCGAGCGCGTAGGTGTAGCTGTGCGCCGCGATCTTGGGGTAGCCCGTTGTTCCGGACGTGAAGAA
>CAZOMK010000212.1:0-2272 GCA_964580615.1 uncultured Lachnospiraceae bacterium
CCTTTATAATGAGCTCCCGCGACATGAATATGATCGCGCACGTCCCGGAGCTTGTCGAAGCCGGCATAGACAGCTTCAAGATCGAGGGCAGAGTCAAAAGCGCGTACTACGGCGCCGTCACGACAAACGCATACCGCATCGCGATAGATCGCTACACGGCGGATCCGGATAAATACGAGTTCGATCCCGCGCTTTACGCGGAGCTTGAAAGCGTTTCGCATCGCGAATTCTGCACCGGCTTCTATTTCGGTGCGCCTACCGAGGGTGCGAACACAGTGATCGAAAACGGATATTTGCGCGAAAAGGCATATCTTGCGACTGTTTTGTCGTATGACGACAAGACGGGGCGCGCACGCTTCGTTCAGCGAAACAAACTCACATCGGGCGACAGCGTTGAAATGATCTCTCCCGGTAAGATCGGCAGAGGCTTCACTGTCGGCGTTATTTACGGAGAGGACGGCTCTGAGATCCCGTCCGCACCTCATCCCGGCATGATCTTTGAGACAGACGTGCCGTTCCCCGTGCTTCCCGGAGACATAATGCGCGGCGCGTAACCGACGATTATTATTTTTCGCCGCCGCGCGCGGCAGAATAGAGGTTTTTATGAGATTTTTGGAGTTTCTCAAGGCGATCCTGTTCGGCATCGTCGAAGGAATAACGGAATGGCTTCCCGTTTCATCGACGGGACACATTATTCTGCTTGATGAGTTCATTCATTTCGACGTAAGCGAAGCTTTTATGGAGCTTTTCGAGGTCGTCATTCAGCTCGGCGCGATCTTTGCCGTGCTTGTCATCTATTTTCACAGATTGAATCCGTTTTCACCGAAGAAAACAGACACCGAAAAGAAATCGACATGGCAACTTTGGTTTGCCGTTGTCGTCGGAGTCATCCCCTCCGCCGTCATAGGTCTGCTTTTCGACGATTGGTTTGACGCGCATTTCTACAATTGGCAGACGGTTTCCGTCATGCTTATCGTTTACGGCATCGCGTTCATGCTCATCGAGCGTCTGCATCGCGGCAAAACGTACAAAATCACGTCCGCAGACGGAATTACGCTCAAAACAGCCCTTTGCATCGGTGCTTTTCAGGTGCTTGCGATAATCCCCGGCACGTCGCGTTCGGGATCGACGATCCTCGGAGCGATGCTTCTCGGCGTTTCGCGCACAGCGGCGGCGGAATTTTCATTCTTCATGGCGATCCCGACGATGCTCGGCGCATCCGGACTCAAGGCTGTCAAGCTCGTCCTCGACAGCGGAGCTTCCGCCGTAACGAGCGAGGAATGGCTCCTGCTCTTGACGGCGTCCGTTGTCGCGTTCGTCGTTTCACTTGCGGCGATCAAGTTCCTCGTCGGCTTTGTCAGACGTCACAGCTTTTCCTCTTTCGGCATTTACCGTATACTGCTCGGAATCGCCGTTATTCTGTGGTTCTTGCTTCGTTGACACAAAAAAGCGTACGCAGACTGCGCTTTTCGTATAAAATATCAAGGGAAAATTCTTGTAAAGACAGGATATCTGTGATATAATAAATTCGGTATGCGATCGCAATTGATGTACGTATGCCCAAAAGCTCAGGATTCATTAAATAAAATATTAAGGAGTCACAAAATGGCTAACTACAACAAGAAAACAATCGAGGATATTAACGTATCCGGCAAGCGTGTTCTTGCACGCTGCGATTTCAACGTCCCCATGGACGGCTCTGCAATCACCGATGATAAGCGTATCGTCGGCGCTATGCCCACAATCAAGTACCTCTCCGAGCACGGCGCAAAGGTCATCCTCTGCTCTCACCTCGGCAGACCGCACAACGTTATGAACGCCGAAATCAAGCTTTCCAAGAAGGAAAAGGCTAAGGTTGAAGCTCTCCCCGAAGAAGAACGCGCAACAGCTACCGCAGCTCTTCTCGAAAAGGCTAAGGGCGACGTAAAGAAGCTCTCCCTCGCTCCCGTTGCAGCTCGCATCTCCGAGTACCTCGGCAAGCCCGTTGTTATGGCTTCCGACGTTATCGGTGAGGACGCAAAGGCTAAGGCTGCCGCTCTCAAGGACGGCGACGTTATGCTTCTCGAAAATGTTCGTTTCCATGCAGAAGAAGAAAAGAACGTTCCCGAATTCGCAAAGGAACTCGCTTCCCTTGCAGATATTTACGTAAATGACGCTTTCGGCACAGCTCACAGAGCCCATGCTTCCACAGCAGGCGTTGCAGATTACCTCCCCGCAGTTTGCGGTTACCTCATCCAGAAGGAAATCGACGTTATGGGCAAGGCTCTTGAAG
>CAZOMK010000213.1:0-2208 GCA_964580615.1 uncultured Lachnospiraceae bacterium
GCTTTTACGCACTTTTGCGCGCACTTGAGCTTAGGCTTTTTGTGCGCGCTTTTTTTGTAATATATTAACATTTTACAAGAGGAAAACATGAAGAAGATACTCATATTCGCGCTCGTCGCGCTAATGCTCGCCGTCAATGTTTTTGCGGCGGATGTGCCCGAACTCACGGTCGAAGAAGCGTAAAAATTGGTCGCTAAAATGGACGCATTATATTGGAAATTGCAAGAGCAACCGAGCTACATTGATCCCGACAATGACGTTTTTCAGGTTGGAGATGCGAGCGCTTTCAAATCCGGATATTCTTTCAAAGAACTTGTTGACGAAGCAAAAAACATTTATGCAGACAATTACGTTTATAAAATGCTTGCATTAACAAGAACTCTTTATTATGTTGACGGTGAAGTAATCATAACATCAATATCTCCTCAATATGATCCGTACAATGCCAATGGTGACGGTTTATTTTTAAGTGGTCTCAGCGCGGACGACTTCAAATTAGATGCGGTTGTTACTGCGAACGAAAACAACATTGCCACCATTGAATTTAATTATGTCCACATAGAACAGCCGTATGAAAATGGAGCTGTTATAAAGCGTTCCAATGTTACAGCAGTGTTCGAAAACGGGAAATGGCGGGTAAACGGTGGAGATTATATTGATATGTTGGCAGAATATCATTCTGCTTGGCCGATTATTTACCCAGACTCCGCTCCCCAAACCGGCGTTGACGCGGTTGCGTATGCGGCGGTAGCTGTAGTCGCGCTCGCTGAAGCTTCGGTCGTGGTGAAGAAGAAACGCGCGTGAAAAAACACACTTAACTGTCACAGGAGAAGCCAAGAAAATTTTATGAATCACAAGTCCACACAGAGCAAATCAATTCGGGAGCACGCGGAAAATCTGCGTAAAGCTGTCCTTGCCGGCATCTGCATCGGAATCGGAGCAACTATATATTTATCTTGTTCAAACAAATATATCGGCTCATTTTTATTCGGCATAGGGTTATTCCTTATATGCACGTCTCAATTCAATCTGTTTACCGGCAAGATCGGATATGCTGTCAAAAAAAGAAAGCTGCTCAAGCTGCCGTACTACATAGAAATTTGGTTTGGTAATCTGATCGGCTGCGCCGTTACCGTTTTACCTTTACGTCTCGCGAAGCCGGAATTGACAGCCGCGTCCGAAGCTCTGGTTAATGCGAAGCTGTCGCAAACGCTTCCTCAGATGATTATTTTGGGGATGATGTGCGGGGTGATGATGTTTATTGCCGTAAGCACTTATCAGAGTGCGGAGCATCCGCTGTTCAAAAGCATCGGCATATTTTTGCCCGTAATGATCTTCATACTTTGCGGATTCGAGCACAGCATAGCGGATATGTGCTATATGCTTTTTGCAACAAGTCCTGACCTTACGCAAATTACAAAAGCCGTCGTTTACATTATAATTATCTCTTTGTCCAATGCGGCAGGATCCATATTATTCTGCGCTTTGAAGGGCGACAAATAAAACAGCAAAAGCCTCATGCGATACCGTTTCGGCTCGTCTGAGGCTTTTTTTCGGGCTTATGACTGCGTTTATTTGCGGATATACATTCTGCTCCCCTTCACTGTACAATAAAACTCCCACCCGTATCTTTCGTAAAATCCGACATGATCGGTGAGCAGATACACGGGTGTGCTATTTTTCGATTTCAAATCGCCGACCGCCATATCAAGCAGACGTCCGGCGATACCGCGATTTCTGTGTGCTTCTTCCGTATATACGGCGCATATATTCGGCGTCAGATCCTTTCTGTCATGAAAATTATTTTCTATGACGCCCAAGCCGCCCACTATCTCCCCGTCGCACAGGCAAAGATACCAGCCGTACGGTATTTCCCCGCGGAGATACGCATCCATGCACTCCAAGTAAGCTTTTTGAGGGACGCCCCATTTTTCGTGAAACCAATTCGCCGCCGACTCCGTCAGCACGGGCATTTCGGTCAAGCGGATAAAACTATACTGCTTCAAAATCGCACCTCGCCTTTCCGGATCTTAATGTACAGCTCCTTATTTGACAAGCTCATTATAGCACCCACCATAAAAAAAGCCAGAGGCTTTTCGCCTCCGGCATTTTTATTATCCCGCCGCATCAAGCATATTTTCGATGAATATCCCGTACCATATGCAAGACATTGTGCAAAGGTTGTAACCTGCGTGATGACACCATAAA
>CAZOMK010000214.1:0-2179 GCA_964580615.1 uncultured Lachnospiraceae bacterium
TCGCTGTCGAGATCTCGTTTACGCGCGGCAGCGGATGCATAACGATCATATCGTCGCGCGCGGCGGCAAGCTTTTCCTTTGTCAGAATATATGTGTCGCGCAGACGGAGATAGTCCTCCTCGTTGAAGAAGCGCTCCTGCTGAACGCGGGTCATATACAGAATGTCAAGCTCGCCTATGACATCGTCAAGAGACGTGACCTGCTTATATTCGATGCCTTTTTTCTTGATGTAGGTGTCCTTGACGAAGGAGGGGAGCTTGAGCTCGTCGGGCGAGATGAGCACAAATTTGATGCCCTCATAGCGAGACATCGCCTCGATAAGGGAGTGAACGGTGCGTCCGAATTTGAGGTCTCCGCAAAGTCCGATCGTTAAATTGTTGAGACGACCCTTTTCACGTCTGATCGTGCAAAGGTCGGTAAGCGTCTGCGTGGGGTGATGATGACCGCCGTCACCGGCGTTGATGATGGGCACGAGCGAGTGCATGGATGCGACAAGCGGCGCGCCCTCCTTGGAATGACGCATTGCGATGACGTCCGCGTAGCCGCTGACGACGGATACGGTGTCCGCGACGCTTTCGCCCTTTGTGGCTGAGCTGGAGCTTGCCTCGGAAAATCCGATAACGTTTCCGCCGAGCTGAAGCATGGCGGATTCAAAGCTCAGTCTCGTTCTTGTGGACGGTTCGAAAAACAGCGTTGCGAGCGTCTTGTGACGGCAAACCTCCGCGTACTTTTCCTTGTCAGCGATGATATCGTCCGCAACGTCCAAAAGCTGATCGATTTCCTCAACGGAAAGATCGGAAATGTTGATTATATGTCTCATAAATGACCCCTCCGCCGTTAGTTACGCTTTTGCGCCGTTTACGCTGAGATAATTTTTAATGCGCTCGACGTTTTCCTTGTTCGCTTCATCTTCTTCGAGATATTCGATGATGTCGTATACGTCGATGACGGAATATACGGGGAAGCCGAAGGTGTTTGTGACCTCCGTTGTTGCCGCGAGCTCAGTCTGACCCTTTTCCTTGCGGTCAACCATTACAAAGCAAGCCGCAACCTTGACTCCTTTGAGCGAGGAGAGATTTTCCATGCTTTCGCGGATTGCGGTGCCCGCCGTGATGACGTCCTCGACGATGACGATCTCGTCGCCCGCCTGAGGCTTACAGCCTACGAAAATGCCGCCCTCGCCGTGATCCTTTGCCTCTTTTCTGTTGAAGAAAAAGGGAAGATCAAGGCCCTGACGAGCGAGCGCAGACGCCGTTGCGACAGCGATCGGGATGCCCTTGTATGCGGGGCCGTAAAGTACAGCCTCTTTTTTGCCGAGCTTTTCGAAATATGCTTTAGCGTAAAATTCTCCGAGCTTGGCGATGCGGTCGCCTGTTTTGATCTCGCCTGCGTTTACAAAATAGGGGATTCTGCGTCCGCTTTTTGCGATGAAATCACCGAATTTGAGCACCTTGGCGTCCATCAAAAACTCAATAAACTCTCTTTTGTAGCTTTCCATTTTCAAAATCCTCCCAAAATTAATCGCAGAATTCGGATACGCAACGGTGATAAGCCGCAACGGGATCAGCCGCGGCTGTGATCGGTCTGCCGACTACGATGTAGTCCGAGCCGATCTTTTTTGCATCTGCGGGTGTCATAACGCGCTTCTGATCGCCTATGTCTCCGTCGGCGAATCTTACGCCGGGGGTGACGGTAAGGAAATCGGAGCCGCAGCGCTCGTGTACCTTGCCTGCCTCAAGCGGCGAGCAGACAACGCCGTCGAGACCTGCGTTTTTCGCTGTCTCGGCGTAATGCATAACGACCTTGTCTATGGGCTCGTTGATGAGCAGATCGCGCTCCATGGACTCCTGATCTGTCGATGTGAGCTGAGTTACCGCGATGAGAAGCGGACGTGAGCCGTCCTCGCGAGTCAGACCCTCGATAGCGCCCTGCATCATTGCGGTTGTGCCTGCGGCGTGTACGTTGCACATATCAATATCGAGACGGGACATCACGCGCATTGATTTTTTAACGGTGTTGGGGATATCATGAAGCTTGAGGTCGAGGAAGATCTTGTGACCTCTGCGCTTCAGCTCGCGCACCATTTCGGGGCCCTCCGCGTAGAAAAGCTCCATTCCGATTTTTATAAACGGCTTTTCGTCGCCGAAAAGCTCAAGAAAGCTTGTTACTTCTTTTGCGC
>CAZOMK010000215.1:0-2174 GCA_964580615.1 uncultured Lachnospiraceae bacterium
GTGCCGATGTTTACATGGGGCTTGTTTCTTTCAAATTTCTGCTTTGCCATGATGAAAATCCTTTCGGTTAAAATAAAATTTTATAAATATTTTTATTGTAAATATTTTTATGATCCTATAAAGATCAGTTGTTGCGTCCGCGCTTTGCGATGATATCATCGGAGATCGAGCGCGGAACCTCTGCGAAGTGATCCGGTTCCATGGAGTAGACTGCTCTACCCTGAGATCTGGAACGAAGATCGGTTGCATAACCGAACATAACAGCGAGCGGAACATGAGCAGTTACTTCGTGTGCGCCGCCTACGGGGTTGATGCTTACGACCTGACCTCTTCTCGAGTTAAGGTCACCGATTACATCACCAAGGTAATCTTCGGGAGTAATTACAACGACCTTCATGATAGGCTCCATAAGAATGGGAGTTGCCTTCTTCATCGCGTCGCGAAGCGCCATAGATGCCGCCATCTTAAACGCGAGGTCAGAGGAGTCAACCTCATGGTAGGAACCGTCGATAAGTGTAACTCTTACGTTAACTACATTGTAGCCTGCAAGAACACCGGACTGCATAGCACCGCGCAGACCGCTTTCGATAGACTTCATGTATTCCTTGGGAATAGCGCCGCCGACAGTCTCGTCGATGAATTCGAATTCTTCTTCGTTTCCTGTCGGTTCAACAACGATCTTAACGTGACCGTACTGACCGTGACCGCCGTTCTGTCTGGAATAAACAGTGTCAACAGTAGCGGTGCCGCGAATTGCTTCTTTATATGCAACCTGAGGCTTACCGATATTAGCCTCCACCTTGAATTCACGGAGAAGTCTGTCTACAATAATTTCAAGATGAAGCTCGCCCATTCCGGCGATAATAGTCTGACCCGTTTCTTCATCGGTATAAGTTCTGAATGTGGGGTCTTCTTCCGCGAGCTTTACAAGAGCGATAGTCATCTTTTCCTCGCCGGCCTTTGTTTTAGGCTCGATAGCGACTCTGATAACAGGCTCAGGGAATTCCATTGATTCAAGGATGATGGGATGATCCTCATCGCAGAACGTATCGCCCGTACCGGTATTTTTCGTACCGATTACAGCGGCGATGTCACCGGAATAAACGCGGTCAATGTCCTTACGTTCATTACTGTGCATCTGGAGCAGGCGTCCCATACGCTCACGGGTCTGCTTTGTGGAGTTATACGTTGTTTTACCTGCTTCGATAGTACCGGAATATACTCTGAAGAAGCAGAGACGACCTACAAACGGGTCTGTCATGACCTTAAACGCGAGAGCCGAGAACGGTTCGTCGTCGCTCGAAGGTCTTTCTTCTTCCTCATCCGTCTTGGGGTTGATGCCGCGGATAGCAGGAACATCAATAGGGGACGGCATATAGTCAACGATAGCATCGAGAAGTCGCTGAACACCCTTGTTTTTGTAGGATGTACCGCAAACCACAGGCACGATCTTGTTCGCAATCGTCTGAATTCTGATCGCGGAACGAATTTCGTCAATCGTAATTTCTTCTTCGTTGCAGTATTTTTCAAAGAGCTCCTCATCGGCCTCTGCAATGGATTCGAGCAAGTTTGCACGATATTCCTCAGCGAGCTCACGCATATCTTCGGGAATCTCCTCAATACGCATATCACGTCCGATATCATCATAATAGATGATAGCGTTCATGTTAATAAGGTCGATGATACCGCGGAAACTTTCCTCAGCGCCGATCGGCAGCTGAAGCGGAACCGCGTTACATTTGAGTCTGTCTTTCATCATGTCTACGACACGGTAGAAGTCAGCGCCCATAATGTCCATTTTGTTTACATAAGCCATACGCGGAACCTGATACTTATCAGCCTGATGCCATACGGTTTCAGACTGCGGTTCAACTCCGCCTTTGGCACAGAAGACACACACCGCTCCATCAAGGACTCTGAGAGAGCGTTCCACCTCAACGGTGAAATCGACGTGACCGGGAGTGTCTATAATATTGATTCTTGTGTTACGCCAATGACAGGTAGTAGCGGCAGACGTAATTGTGATGCCGCGTTCACGCTCCTGCTCCATCCAGTCCATCGTCGCGGAACCCTCGTGGGTCTCGCCGAGCTTATGAGTAACGCCTGTGTAGAACAGGATTCTCTCAGTCGTCGTGGTCTTTCCGGCGTCAATGTGAGCCATGATTCCTATATTG
>CAZOMK010000216.1:0-2105 GCA_964580615.1 uncultured Lachnospiraceae bacterium
GCACGAATCGTCCCGTACGCTCCGATAATGCTCGAACCGTCCGCAATGGTTTTCCAACGCTCAGGAAATGTTTGAGGGACTTAAGGCGTACAGAACGTCCGAGGGAAAAATTCAGCTTTTCCGTCCCGAACGTAACATTGCAAGAATGAACAATACGGCGCGCCGTCTGTGCATACCGGAGATTCCCGCCGAGGATGCGCTTCAGGCAATCAAAACGCTCGTTGAATACGAATCCGAATGGGTACCGCACAGCGAAGGAACGTCGCTTTACATACGTCCGTTTGTCATCGCGACAGACCCCGTGCTCGGCGTGCATCCTGCACATAATTACATATTTATGATCATACTTTCGCCCGTAGGCTCGTATTATTCGGGCGGTCTTGCTCCTGTAAAGATATTCATCGAAAAGGAATATGTTCGCGCGGTAAAGGGCGGCACGGGCGAGGCTAAATGCGGCGGTAACTATGCAGCGTCGCTCATCGGTCAGTCTAAGGCTGAAAAGTACGGCTGCGCGCAGGTTCTTTGGCTTGACGGCGTACATCATAAATATATAGATGAGGTAGGCGCGATGAACGTGTTCTTCGTCGTTGACAGCAAGGTGATCACCCCCGCGCTTGACGACGGAAACATCCTTCCCGGCGTTACACGTGCGTCCGTTATCGAGCTTTTGCGTTCATGGGGCGTTGAAGTTACGGAACGTAAGATCACGGCGGACGAGCTGTTCGAGGCTCATGCGGCAGGCAAGCTCGATGAAGCGTTCGGCACAGGTACGGCGGCTGTAATTTCACCGATGGGTGAGCTTGTTGACGAAAACAGAGACATCGTTATCAACGGCGGCGAGATCGGCCCGATATCACAGCGTCTTTACGATGAGCTCACGGGAATTCAGTGGGGCAGAGCGGAGGATAAATTCGGCTGGATCACAAAAATATAACGTGAACGGATCGTCAATCGAATAATAAAACGGGACTCGACGTTTGAAAAGCGTCGGGCCCCGTTTTTTTGTTGCTTTTTAAGCAAAGAAGGCGTGGTTACCGATCGTTTCTATGTAACGTCGGTTTCGTCCCGCCCATGATGTATCCTTGATTGCGACGGTGCAGAAAAACAGCGCGTCCGAACGATAGCGCTTTCCCTCCATGCAAAGCTTTGCCGCCGTCACAGATTCGTCCGTCGGATCGTTGTACACAGATCCCGTTGCGGCAGGTGTAAACTGAACGCCGTGCTCCATGTCGAATATGACGTCATAGACAGTGTCGGGATAAAGCTCGGACTCGATTCTGTTGTAGATAACTGTTCCGACCGCGATCTTTCCCGCCAACGGCTCGCCGCGCGCTTCGGCACTGATTATGCGCGAGAGCCAATAAAGCTCGTCCGCGTCATAAAAATCATCCGCCGACTCGATCAGACCGTTCGGCGCGCCTATTCGGACGCTTTTGCTTTCCGATATCCATTCGACGTCCGCGTTAAATACCGCGGAAAGCGGACGTACGGCGACGAGCAGCTTCCCGCTTTCAATTCTGTTTGCCGTTCCGCAGGGAAGGCATCTGCCGTTGGCTGTTATGTAGCTTTCTCCGAGCGTGGCGCTGACAGTGATGCCTTTGTACTCCGCACGGGCTGTTTTCGAGCTGTCATCCCAGCTTATTTCGGCGTCGCTGTCTGTCATTTCGTCGATGAATGCGCGGAACGGAACGGTCGTTGTCGAATCGGTCAGCTTTGTTTCGCCGCCGCAAAAGCTTTTTCCGTTAACGCTGACTTCAACGTCAAAAGCGGACGCCGTGACCGCCGAAATGATCGCAAGTCCGAGCACGAAAAAAGCCGTTGCAAGCGTTTTTCTCAGCTTTTTCATGAAAATGTCTCCTTTCTTGAGCTTTGAAAAGTCTTTTTGATTGAGCTTCGTTTGTTTTTGCATTCCTCCCTTCGATTTTAACTTCGGGGATACCCCCGAACCGATTTTAACATTTTAAGCGTTTTTCATCAATGTAAAGATTTTGCACTGTTTTCCGAATTTATGCAGGACGGCGTCGATCTTGGAGATTTTCGATCGCGACGGCATAATTTACCGCGACCGAAAGTTGTGTCCGTGCAGGCTGCTACCTCCTTTGTCA
>CAZOMK010000217.1:0-2054 GCA_964580615.1 uncultured Lachnospiraceae bacterium
CTCTTTCCTCGCGTATCGTATCGTATGCCTCGTTGATCTCCTTCATCTTTTCCGACACAAGATCGGAAAGCGGATGATTTGCGTAATTGTCGGGATGATATTTTTTAGCAAGCTCGTAATAAGCTTTTTTGATCTCGGCATCAGTCGCGTCGCGGCTCACTCCGAGCACCTTGTAGGGATCTTTCAATTCAGTACACCTTTTTACTGCCGCCAAGGACGCGCTCCGCCTCCTTGGGCATACCCAAATAAATAATATTTTTGGCAATGTCGAGCGTTTCGGGGTAGCCTCCGACGGGCACCTCGATAAGTTCAAGCGCCGATGCCGCCGGAGCAAGCTCCAGCTTTATCACCGACAAAAGCTCCTCTCTTGCCGATTCCGTCAAGCTCCCGTAAACAGCGGAGACGGGATTGTATCTGCCGCATTCAACGTCATCGGAAAAGTCGTCCGCCGCGTCGATAATGTAGATATAGCGTCCGGTGCCACGTCCGATCTCGTAAAGGATACGAGCCGTCGCGCCGTCAAAGCCGTACGCAAATATATCTCCGAGAAGCTCACCGAAAAGCTCCGCCTGCGGCGATATCTCATTCGGCTTTTTCGCCTCCGAAGCGTACAGCTCGGAAAGCTTTGACCGTACAGTCTCCTCAAGCTCGATCGGCACTTTTGCACGTGCAAGTCTGCGCTTGGAGCCGGGCAAAAGCATTCGCTTTGCCGCGCGCTTGACTCCTTTTTCGTCAACCGCGTCATCTTCAAGCTTGCATTCCGTCAGAAGCGCCGCGATAGCGGCGGCGTATCGAAGCTCCGCGCCGTCCGACATAACGGGACGCTTTTTCAGCTTAAACGGATTCATTCGGCAACGTTCGGGCTTGACCTCGTATCTGTCACCCGAAGCCGCCATGCGGCACAGGATGAGAAACACCATATCATACGAAAGCGAAAAGGTCGAAGCCGCACCCGTCAGCTTCTTCATTGAAGCACAAAGTCCGCAGTATACGGCGCGATAAAATTCGTTTTCACGAAGCTTGAGCTCCGGCTGATACGCTTTTACATAGCCAAACACTTCACGTCCTCCGTTTTTGAGCAGATACTTATACATAGTATATAATAACCGATTGCGACGAAAAATTCAAGAGTTTTCGCTCAATTCTGCGCCGTTTACCCTTATATATTTTATCAAGCGGAGCGCGTCCGTTATGCAAAATGTCCGTTTTCGCCTTTTGTCGCGTAAAAAAGTTAGGCAATCGAGAACTTTACAAAAAAACAAAAAAAGAGTATAATCTGCGTAGCTTAAATAGTTAAAGAAAGAAGGCGACTTCTATGTCATACCCTAAAATATTAACGATCCAGGATATTTCCTGCGTAGGTCAGTGCTCGCTCACAGTTGCGCTTCCGATAATCTCCGCCTGCGGGATCGAAACTTGCGTTCTTCCGTCCGCAGTCCTTTCAACACATACGGCAGGCTTCAAAAACTACACATTCCGCAACCTCACGGACGATATCCCCGCGATAAAGGAGCATTGGCTCGGCGAAAGCATCAAATTCGACGCAGTTTACACGGGATACCTCGGCAGTACAAAGCAAATAGACTACGTCTCCGATATAATAAACGAGCTGTCCGCCGACGGCTCCGTAACGATAATCGACCCTGCCATGGCAGACAACGGAAAGCTTTACCCCGCCTTTGACGCGGAATACGTCGAAGCAATGAAAAAGCTCGTTTCAAAAGCGGACTACGTCCTTCCCAACGTAACGGAGGCGTGCTTCCTCACCGGCATCGAATACAGCACCTCATGCGACAGAGCCTACGTCGATTCTCTGATCGCGGGACTTTGCGCCATCGGCGCGAAAAACGTCATCCTCACCGGCATTTCATACCGCGAAGGCATGACGGGCGTTGTCGTTTACGAAAACGGAAAATATGAATATTACGAGCATCCCTTCCTCTCCGGAAGCTGTCACGGAACGGGTGACATCTACGCCTCCGCTTTCACCGGCGCGCTTCTTCGCGGAAGCTCCGCCTACGACGCGGCTAAGATCGCGGCGGATTATACTGCTG
>CAZOMK010000218.1:0-2048 GCA_964580615.1 uncultured Lachnospiraceae bacterium
AACGCGCTGATGTCCTCCGGCGATTATCCGGACATCATCTCTACTTCGATGGCCAACAACCTTGTAACGCGCTCCAGCATGGATTACTACGCGATGCAGGGCGTGCTCGTTCCGCTGGACGAGTACCTCACCGAAGAGATCGCTCCCAACGCCTACAAGATCTTCTCCGAAAACGCGGCGGCGCGCGCAGTCTGCACCGCCAGCGACGGCCACATCTACTCCCTCCCGGACATCAACGAGTGCTATCACTGCCGCTACGGCAACGGCCGCGCGTGGTACTACATGCCGTGGATGGATCAGTGGAAGGCGGAATACAACGACGGCAACCTGCCGCAGACGACCGCCGAATTCAAGACCTACCTTGAGTGGATCCGCGACAACGACGTCAACGGCAACGGCGATCCTTCCGACGAAGTGCCGCTGGCCTTCTACAGCAGTCAGGCTGACAGCTTCGTAAGATGGGTTGCGGACTCCTTCATGGTCTACACCTTGGACGGCTATCGCCTCAATGAAGACGGCGCCATCACCGCGAACTTCGTCGAAGACGCCTACAAAGACGCACTGGCCTATGCGCACGAACTTTACTCCGAAGGTCTGCTCCTTGCGGACAGCTTCACGCTGGCGCAGAACGAACTTCAGGCCATCGGCGAATCCGAATATCCGACCACGGCAGTCATCGTTGGTTGGGGTCCGGAAGACGGCGTGGTTCGCGGCGGCGAAACGAACCGTTGGTACGATTACTTCGCCCTCACGCCGCTGGAAGGCCCGACGGGCGTGCGCTATGCCAACAACTCCGGCAGCACGAATTTCGCAGGCGTAGGCTTCTTCGTCACCGATGCGTGCGAAGATGTCGAACTTGCGGTTCGCTTCGGCGACCTTCTGTTGGATTACTACTGGTCTTTGAGCACGCTGCTCGGCCCGAAGGACGCCGCATGGGGCGATCCTGAATCCGAGGATTCTCTCGGCTTCGACGGCCAGCCCGCGAACTTCCGCTATCTGGAGATTCCCGCCGAGGCAACGACCAACACCTTCTGGAACCAGCAGTGCATCACCAATCGTCCCAGCTCCTTCTGGGACAACCGCGAAGCGACGGGTTCTGAAGTCATCCACGCCTATCTGGACGGCGATTACAGCCTGAAGGACGAAGTCATGACGTACAGTTCCTACAACGAAGTCATGAAGTACTACGCCTGCCAGAAGAACCTCGCGCCCTATGCGTTCGACGAATCCTACTGCGTTCCCAGCCTGCTCTACAGCCAGGACGTCACCGATCTCGTCGCCGACGCCGAAGCGCTGGTCAACAGCTATCGCAAGGAAATGCAGGCCGCGTTCATCACCGGCACGCGTTCGCTCGATGAATACGATGCTTACGTGCAGGAGATGTACAACTACGGTCTTCAGGATATTCTGGACGCGAAGAACGACGCTTACCAGAATTACCTCGCCGGCACGGCTGAATAACGCAATGCGCCAGACGGATTTCCATCCGTCTGGCGCGTCTTTATTTTTTTATAAGAGAAAATCCCCAAAACCCTCACCGCTGCGCGGGATAGGCCTGATACAAATGCCGAATGTCGATATCCTCCGGCATGTCCAAACCATGCGAGCCGCAGCCGCCGTGGATTTCATGGCAGCCGTGATCCATCGCGAAGCCAACCAGCGTATCGTGCTGCTTCCAGTTGCGCTCCACCAGCGCGCTGAGCATGCCGAACGCCTGCGCGTTGCAGCGCAGCTCCGCCAGCGCATTGGGCGATTCCGGGCCGAACTTGTGCATGCGCGCATCGTAATTGCCGTTGTAGCAGATGATCACGTCGTGCTCATCCTTCAAAATCAGCTCCGCCGTGCGCGCGAGACACTCCGCCTCGGTCGAACAGGGAATATACTCCATGTTGCGCTCCAAGAAGATGTGCAGCACGCTGCAATCGGGATCGCCGAGAATGACGACCTTCTTCCCCGCGCGTAGCAACGCGTCGAACAGCGTGTCGATGGTCAGCACTGGCTTTTCATAAGCCTGAATGCCATGAACCTGCGGCTGCGCGCCGGTGTAC
>CAZOMK010000219.1:0-1207 GCA_964580615.1 uncultured Lachnospiraceae bacterium
GAATTCGCCCGCTGCATAATCGAAAAAGTAAATATGTGGACTTCCTCGCTCAACCGATACACAAACTGAAAAACGCTTTGCTCCCTCGCGATGCTTATTTCTCCGTCCTCAGTCGCTATGGCGCTGCTCTTGTGATGCTCGTCCTTGACCATTCCGAAAACGGGAATTCCCACTCCAAGCTCATCGAGCAGAGCTTTAATGACGCAAACATGACTTCGTCCGCCGTCGAGCAGGATCAGATCGGGCATATCGCCCCATTCGGGGTGACCGAGACGGCGACGTATTGCTTCGGACATAGCCGCATAATCGTCGGGCGCGCTTTTACCCTCGATCGAAAACAGCCTGTACGCCGATTTTTTCAATTTTCCGTTTTCGCACACGATCATTCCGGCAGTTATATGCTCCGAGCCGAGGTTCGAAATATCGTAGCACTCGATCCGATCCGGCACTGTTTCACGTCGGCGCATTGATGCACGCTTCCCCGAGGTCCCACGTGCCGACTTTGCTCTTGCCTTGTACTGCTCTGCCGAATGACGCGCATTTTCGACCGCAAGCTCCATAAGCTGTCTGCCCTCGCCGCGTTCCGGCGTTCGAACGACGACCCGATGCGACGCACGCTCCGACAAATACTCGGTCAAAAGCGCTTTTTCGGACTCCTCCGGCTCAAACGACAGCAATATCTCATGCGGTATATATTCGCGTGACGAATACAAAAGCGTCACAAATTCCGACATAGACTCGCGATCCGGTATATTATCGGCGCCGAAATCAAAGCTTTGCCTGTCAGCAACGGCGCCGCCGCGGATGACAAGCAAGGTCATCGCCGCGGAAAGCGCTTCCGGATCCTCGTAGTAACCGATAACGTCGCGCTCTGTCTCCGGCGACGCAACAACGTTCTGATGTTCTTTAAGCCGCTCCAACGACTGTATGCTGTCGCGGCAACGCGCCGCAGCCTCGAAGTTTTCCTTCTCCGCATATTCAAACATACGCACCTTAAGCTCCGTAACGGCGGATTTTATATCGCCCTTCAAAACGGTGATGACGGATTTTAGGTTCTCTTTGTATTCCGCAGACGACACCCGCCCTCTGCAAACTCCGCAGCAGCGACCCATCTGATCATACACACAAGATCCGACACGTCCGATATCGCGCGGGAATTCATGTCTGCACGGCGGCAGCAAAAATATCCGCTCCATCGACTTTATAA
>CAZOMK010000219.1:1217-1985 GCA_964580615.1 uncultured Lachnospiraceae bacterium
GGTCATACTAAGTCTCGGAAACTCCTCCGCCACGCATAATTTAATATAAGGATAGGTTTTTGCGTCCTTCAGCTTTATATTGTACTTAGGCTCGTAACGCTTTATCAGCGACGCCTCAAGCGTCAGCGCCTCCATTTCCGTCTTGCAAAGGATCGTTTCAAATCGCACAACAGACGAAACCATCCGCTCCGTTTTTATCTGATGCACAGTGTCGGAAAAATACTGCGACACTCTGTTTTTCAGCGCGCGCGACTTTCCTACATATATTATATCGTCGTTTTTGTCCCGCATTATATAGACGCCGGGCGAAAGCGGAAGCTCCGACGCCTCACGAAACAGCGCCTGTCGGCGCTCTCTTGAGCTTTTTATTTGTTTTATATTTTCCATCATAATTTTATTTTGCCGCGTATCACAACGCTTGCTCGCGGCGGCGTTCGAAAAAAGACTTCGACATTGCAATGTCGGTTTATGTGTATATTATAAAGCATACGCGATGCTCCCTGCAATAGAATTCAGCAAAAACAAGCGCCAAAAAAAGGCAGACGCTTCGCATCTGCCTTTTTCGTTTGTTTTATTTTCCTATCGTTTACTCGGAAAAACCGGTTTCGATAAGTGCCGCAAGACCTTCAACCGCTTCGTTTTCGTCAACACCGTCGGCAATGAGCTTAACAACGGTACCCTTATTAATGCCGAGGGAGAGCACTCCGAGAAGGCTCTTTGCATTAACCTTACCGCATTCGCACTCGATCCAAACGGAGCTTGCATAGC
>CAZOMK010000220.1:0-1960 GCA_964580615.1 uncultured Lachnospiraceae bacterium
GAGTACGCGTGGAGCGCGATCTTTGCCGTGTCCGCAACTGTTGTGTACATTTCGCTGTCGTGAATGCCGGACGGATTTGTATAATGCGTTCCGACGGCGCCGAGCTCTGCGGCGCGCGCGTTCATCATGCTAACGAACGCGTCAACTGAGCCGGCTGTGACGCAGGCAAGGACATGAGCGGCATCGTTTGCGCCGCCAACAAGCATTGCGTAAAGGAGATTTTCGATCGAGATGATCTCGCCTTCCTTGAGCTTTATGTTGTTTCCGCCAACGCCGTCAAGCATTTCCGTCGTGACGGTAACGTTTTCGCTCATTCGCGACGAAAGCTGCTCAAGCACGAGGATACCGGACATTATTTTGACTGTCGAGGTCGGATAAACAGAGTCCTCTGCCGCATACGACAGCACCGTAAAATCATTTTCGAGATTATAAAGATACGCGCCCTTTATATGCGAGGTCTCGATTCCGATATCGGATGCGTAAACGGTATCGAGAGACGCGGCGTTTGCCGTCACAAAGGTCGAAAAAACAAAAAAGACCGCGAAGATCAAAGCGATCAAGCGCATGGTGACGCTGTATGCACGGTTTTTTTCTGCAATAATATTTTTCATTTTCATTTACACCGTTTTGGATTTGAAATATTCTTTTGCGGCGGCGACATCCTCGGCAATTGCGCGCACAAGCTCCGTTTCCGACGAAAATTTCTTTTCCTCGCGTCTGAAAAGCAAAAGCTCGGTGCGCGCATCCATGCCGTACAAATCGGCGTCACAGTCAAGAATATGCGTTTCCGCGACAGGCTCGCCGCTTTGCGAAACAGTCGGCTTCACGCCGACGTTTGTCACGGAGGCATACGTCCTACCGCCTATCGTACAGCGCGAAAAATAAACGCCGTAGCAAAGGTCACGGGCGTGATCCGGCAACAACTGATTCACCGTCGGTGCGCCCAAGCTGTGACCGAGACCGCGTCCGTGCAGAACAGGCGCGGTTACGGTTACGGGAAGCTTTTGTTTCGGCATGATCAAAGATCAAGATAGCACTTTACAAGCTCTGTGAGAAGCTCGTAGCGGTCGATCTTGCTTATAAGCGCTCTTGCGTTGTTGTGATTCGTAATATATGTCGGGTCTTCGGAGAGGATATAGCCGACTATCTGATTAATGGGATTATAGCCTTTTTCCACAAGCGCGTCATATACTGTTGCGAGAGTGCGCTGCAATTCATTTTCGGGTGTTTCATGGATGGAAAAGGTAATGGTTTCTTCGCCTGCTTTTTTCACTGTATCAGACCTCCTTATATGATCCCTTTTCTAGCACTGCATTCAATGCCTTTTTTATATTATATAGCATTCAAATCCGCTTTTCAAGTACGGATGGGGATATAATTCTTAAAAAATCTTTAAGCCAAGCCTTCGTTTGAGGGATTTCAAAGAATATTTACGCGCATCATTGAAAAAACTATTCGGGGATGATATAATTAGGTCGAAAAAATCCAAGGGTAAGGAGCGATTCTATGCCAATCAGACTCAACGAGGACGCCGAGATCGTCCGTATGATAAAAGAAGGGCTTCGCGAACGTGGCGGATACTGTCCGTGCAGACGCGAATCAACGCCCGACACAAAATGCATCTGCAAGGAATTCAGAGAGCAGATCGCTGATCCCGATTTCGAGGGTTACTGCCACTGCCTACTCTACTACAAAGAAAAAGACAAAGCTTAAACGAAAGGAATAAAATTATGACAGTAGTAAAAATCACAAAGGAAAATTCCGATCAAGAGGTGCTTGAATCAACTGTTCCCGTGCTCATCGACTTTTGGGCGACGTGGTGCGGCCCGTGCCGTATGATGTCCCCCGTGATCGACGAGATCGCAGAGGAATCGGACGGAAGCTACAAGGTTGCCTCCGTCAACGTTGACGAGGAACCCGAACTTGCAAACCGCTACGCGATCAGCGCCATCCCCTGCTT
>CAZOMK010000221.1:0-1884 GCA_964580615.1 uncultured Lachnospiraceae bacterium
ATTGATACCAACGATGCCGTTGAACTCAATCTGCAAAATGCAACACCCGGCAACAGAGCCCTTGCTATTTCGTTTGCCAGAGAATTTGATTCCCTTGACGATGAAACGAGCAGAAAAATTTTTGAAATCCTGAAGCGACGTAAGGGGGACTAACCGATTGAGCAATTATATGGTTGAAGCGAAATCGCGTGCTAACCTTAGAAGCCTTGCACGTGTACTCAGAGAGCATTTGCACCTTGATGATGTACTATACGTTCCGATTGTGGAACTTCTCGATGTTATGACCGAGCTTTTTGACGACTTTAATTACGAAGTAGTTGAGGATAAGGTCTTATCGAAAAAAGTTCATGCAGACACAGATATCCGGACAGGGCATATCCGCATCAAGGAAAGTGTTTACGAGGGCGCGTGCAATGGTGAAGGCAGAGACAGAATGACTATCGCGCATGAGATAGGCCATTATTTCACCCTGTGCTTTTGCGGTTTCAGATTGGAGCGTAATTTCAGCGGAGGAAAAATTCCTGCATTTCGCGATCCTGAGTGGCAGGCAAAGTGTTTTGCAGGAGAGCTGATGGTGCCGGCGCATCGCGTTAAAGGCATGGATGCATATGAGATTGCAGATCAGTGTGACGTTTCGTACGATGCCGCCTGTGTGCAGTATAAACATTTGCCGAAGGAGTGATGCGTATTGGTTGTCGTAAAAAACAAAAGACACACGGACAAACTGTTGGCGCAGTAAATCCATGTGACTTTCGTAGAAATATGTTGCATACTTCTTAGTAGTTTAAAAAGTATAACATATTTCTGCCCTTTTGTCAATCCGTCCGAGCAATATTTCAGCCCGCCCGGATAGGACCCGCTTCGGGCAAAGCGGAGAAGGGACAGAATATGTCCAAAGAAAATAGCACTCGCACTGGGTGCAAAGATGTTTTTCGTGCGTTTTTAGTAAAAAATGCGCGCTATGAAGGTGAGTTGGAAATCCCCTGCATTGAGGCGGAGGACCAGTTGCCTACGAGACTTATTCCCTTTTCAAAAGCAATAGGGGGTAAAGACTATGACGCATGGGTGCACTTCTATGAGGACGATGTGAGCTTTGAAAGGCTGTGGAATCAGCCAAACAAATATCTGCCTATCCTCAAAAAATACGCAGGCGTTATTTCGCCCGACTTCAGCGTGTACCGTGACATGCCGCTTGTAATGCAGCAGTGGAATATTTATCGCAGCCGAGCGATGGGACACTGGTTGCAAGAAAACGGTTTGCCGGTAATAACCAATGTGCGCTGGAGCGACGATCGGACATACGAATTGTGCTGTGCGGGTGCACCGGCCAATTCGACCATTGCAATCGGCTCTCACGGTTGCATTAGGCTTTTACAGAAACGCAAGCATTTTATACAGGGCCTTGATTATCTGGTGAACAGGCTGAAACCGAAAACAATTATTGTTTACGGAACAGCTCCGGATGCCATCTTTTCAAAGCATAAGGAAGCAGACATTACCATACTGCAGTTTGACAGCGATTATATGATCGCACATAAAAAGGCGGTGAACGCCTGATGGGAGCAGGATTTCACGGCGGTTTTGGTGGCACAAAAGGTGGGCGAACGGTTTATGAGGGTACTTCTAAATCATCAGCATTGAGTTCGGTGTCCTCGTTGCCAAAAGAGATTCAAAGCAGCGCTAAATCGTTTTTTAAGGGCGGATCCAATCACTATAACATTTTTTCGGTTGAAAAGCTTAGTGATGGCAACTATCAGATAAAAATGGAAAATCCGGGAAGAGTCCCCGGCTCAAAAGCCGTATATTATAAGATAGTTGATTCCGAGGGGCGAACGGTGCGCGTTTATAAAGAAACATACGACCCCAACGGAAATTTGGTACATG
>CAZOMK010000222.1:0-1856 GCA_964580615.1 uncultured Lachnospiraceae bacterium
GTCCGGCATAGCTTACGGCTTCCTCGGATTTCTTGACTTTTTTATGTTTTAATTAAGTCTTTCACAAAATAAAACGATAAATAATTGAATGGAGAAAATATAATGGCAGAACGTAAATTTTTCACTTCGGAATCTGTTACCGAAGGACATCCCGACAAAATATGTGACCAAATATCCGACGCGGTTCTTGACGAAATGCTCAAGAAGGATCCTATGTCCCGTGCGGCTGTTGAGACCTGCTGCACAACAGGCTTCGTTATGGTTATGGGCGAGGTAACTACAACCGCCTACGTTGATATTCAGGCAGTTGTTCGCGACGTTGTTCGCGATATCGGCTACGACAGAGCAAAATACGGCTTTGACTGCGATACCTGCGCCGTAATCAGCTCGATCCATGAGCAGAGCCCCGATATTGCTCTTGGCGTAAATAAAGCGGCTGAGGCAAAATCCGGCGAGATGACGGACAAGTACGATATCGGCGCCGGCGACCAGGGCATGATGTTCGGATATGCTTGCAACGAAACTCCCGAATATATGCCGCTTGCAATCAGCCTTGCACACAGACTCACGAAAAAGCTCACCGAGGTCAGAAAGAACGGAACTATCGACTATCTGAGACCGGACGGCAAATCTCAGGTTACAGTCGAATATGACGGAAACACTCCCGTTAGAGTTGATACTGTCGTCATTTCCACACAGCATTCTCCCGAAGTTGAGATTGATCAGATCAGACGTGATATCATTGAGCACGTTATTCTTCCCGTCGTTGATGCAAAGCTTATCGACGAAAATACGAAGATCTTCGTAAACCCCACGGGCAGATTTGTTATCGGCGGGCCTAACGGAGACTCCGGACTTACGGGACGTAAGATCATCGTCGATACCTACGGCGGATATGCACGTCACGGTGGCGGCGCTTTCTCCGGTAAGGACCCGACAAAGGTTGACCGTTCCGCGGCTTACGCAACAAGATATGTCGCAAAGAACATTGTTGCGGCAGGCTTGGCAGATAAGTGCGAGATCCAGGTTGCATACGCGATCGGCGTCGCACATCCCGTATCTGTCATGATAGATACGTTCGACACGGCAAAGGTTGACGAAGCCGAGATCGAAAAATATGTTTCCGAGCACGTAGATCTCAGACCTGCGGCTATTATAGAAAAGTTCGGACTCAGACGTCCCATCTACCGCAGTCTCGCGGCTTACGGTCACATGGGCAGAGAGGATATAAACGCTCCGTGGGAGGCACTTGACCTTGCGGAGGAAATGAAAAAAGCATTTTCGCTTTAATCGTTAACGAGATAAAGGACGGGGGCAGTCGTTAGTCGGCGCCCCCGTTTCTGAAACATTCGCTTTTTGAAAATAAGGAGAAAGGATCGTTATGGCAGACGAAAAAAAAGATCTGACCGTCATAAGCGGCGTAGTCAATGAAATAATATATAAAAACGAAGATAACGGCTACACACCGTGTGCGATATCGAAGCGGATGACGGCGATTTTTTCACTGCTGTCGGGATCATGCCGTTCCTTTCGGAGGGCGAAGCTGTCAAGGTGTACGGTTCGTGGACTGTTCATGCGAGCTTCGGCCCGCAGTTTGCCGTTGAAAGCGCGGAGGCTTGCCTGCCTGCTGACGCCGCGGAAATACTGAGGTATCTTTCGTCCGGCGCGATAAAGGGGATAGGCCCGATCATTGCGCGTCGGATAGTCGAGCGTTACGGCGAGGATACCTTCGAGGTCATCGAAAAGCATCCCGATTGGCTGACGGAAATATCGGGCATTTCAAAGCGTAAGGCGCGGGAGATACAGGTCAGCTTTGTCGAGCATACGGGCTCGCGAAGCGTGATGATGTTTTGCAG
>CAZOMK010000223.1:0-1805 GCA_964580615.1 uncultured Lachnospiraceae bacterium
ATTATTTCTCCGACAAAATGTGGCCGGAGCTGACGGAAGCAGATGTGGACGAAATTGTGCGAAGCTTCGCCGGACGAAAACGCCGGTGGGGCGGACTGGACAAAGCGTGAGGTGGAACATATGCTAACAAGAATTATAACCGCGATCGTAGCTCTGTGTATTTTTGTACCCGTGTGCATCTTTTCGAATACCATCGTTATGGAGATCGCTATGGCCGTGCTGAATGTGGTCGCCGTGTATGAGCTGTGGCACTGTGTTCGTGGTACCATAGAAAACCCGCACCAGATCGGCTCCTTCGCCCTGTGGATCCCCCATGTGGTGGTGGCAGCCGGTGGTGTGTTCCTACCTGGGGTCCTCGGCCAGCAAGCCATGCACACTTTGTTTCTGGCGCTGTTTTTGCTGCTGCTGTACACCTTTGCTATGGTGGTGTTCAGCCGTGGCAAGATCCAGATCTCCGATGCCGCCGTGCTCATGATGATGACCCTGTACGTGACGGCCTCCTTCACCAGCATCCTGTGCCTGCGCCGGGGAGAATCGGGTGCGCACCTGTTCCTGCTGCCGTTCATCGGTGCCTGGGTCAGCGATACCTTTGCCTATTTCACCGGTCGCCTGCTGGGAAAGCATAAGCTCATCCCGGAGGTAAGCCCGAAAAAGACCGTGGAAGGTGCCATCGGCGGCGTCCTGTTCACCGGCATCGCCTACGGGATCTTCGGTGCCATCCTCGGCGTAACCGGTACAGGTCTGGTGCTGCTGGTATGCTCAGGCTTTATCATTTCGGTGATCTCCCAGATTGGGGATCTGATCGCTTCGGTGGTCAAGCGGTATTACGGCATCAAGGACTACGGCAAGCTGTTTCCCGGTCACGGCGGCGTAATGGATCGCTTCGACAGCGTGATCGCTACCGCACCGGTGCTGTACACCATTTCCATCCTGTTTCCCACTATGCTTTGATATCAATTCTATGAAGGATATATAATTCATGCAAATACAAAAAGTAGCCATCCTGGGTAGCACCGGTTCCGTGGGTACACAGGCACTGGAGGTCGTGCAGGATATGGGCCTGTCCGTGTCCCTCCTCACCGCCTGGAGTAAGCTGGATACCCTGACAGAGCAGATCCATGCGTTCCATCCGGAGACTGTGTTCGTGCCGGATCACCATGCCGCTGCCATCCTACGGGAACGACTGGGGGATGCATGTCCCCATGTGCTTTGCGACCAGACAGAGCTGCTCCACACCATCCGCAACACCGATGCCGACTGTATTCTCCACGCCATCGCCGGACTGGCTGGGATCCCCACTGCCATTGCCGCTGCCGACAGTGGGAAACGGGTCGCCATGGCCAATAAAGAAGCGGTGATCGTTTTAGGAGAACGGCTGTGGGCGCATGTCCGACGTTCTGGCGGGGAACTGATCCCGGTGGATAGCGAACATAGTGCCATCTTCCAGTGCCTACAGGCAAGCCCACAAGCCTCCCTCAAACGGATCCTGCTGACAGCATCCGGCGGCCCCTTCTTCGGCTATACCCAAGAGCAGCTGTCTCACGTAACAAGAGAGCAGACCTTGGCCCACCCCACTTGGCGCATGGGTCCTAAGATCACCGTGGACAGTGCCACGCTCATGAATAAGGGCTTCGAGATCATGGAGGCTGTGCGGCTGT
This sequence comes from uncultured Lachnospiraceae bacterium, assembly GCA_964580615.1. Classification (GTDB taxonomy): domain Bacteria; phylum Bacillota; class Clostridia; order Oscillospirales; family CAG-272; genus DTU064. The sequence continues at coordinate 1,659 of CAZOMK010000223.1, forward strand.
TCCACGTCCCGGAGACACAGGTGGAGGTGTTGATCCATCGACAGAGTATAATCCATTCCATGGTGGAATATACTGATAATACCGTGATCGCCCAGCTGGCACCGCCGGATATGCGGTATTGTATCCGCTATGCCTTTACCCATCCGG
>CAZOMK010000224.1:0-1801 GCA_964580615.1 uncultured Lachnospiraceae bacterium
GCCCCGGCTCCTTCACGGGAGTGAGGATCGGCGCGGCAACGATAAAGGGACTTGCGTTCGGACGCGGCAAATGCTGCGCCGCTGTCTCGACCTTGGAGGCACTTGCCGAAAACCTGCGCGGACTTGACGGCATCGCCTGCGCCGTTATGGACGCAAGGCGCGGTCAGGTCTACACCGCAACCTTTGACGTCAGAGGCGATGAGCCGGTCAGACTTACTCCCGACGAGGCGATGTCTGTCGATGAGCTCGGCGAAATGCTCGCAAAGCACAATATCGATTGCCCCGTTTATCTTGTCGGCGACGGATATAACGTCGCTTATCCGCGTCTTTGCGACAAGCTTGACTCACTTGCACCGACGCCGGAGCCGCTTAGAACACATTCCGCCGCGTCGGTCGCCGCCGTTGCCCGTCGTATGGCTGAACGCGGAGAGCTGACGGACGACGTCTCGCTTTCACCGTCATACTTGCGTTTGTCGCAGGCGGAGAGAGAATATAACGAAAAGCACGGTATTGAATGATGAAATTGAATAAACAGCTTAAAACTCTGCTGCTTGCCCTCCTCGTTACGGCGCTTGTCGTTTCGGGCGCGTTTGCGCTGAGAGAGTCCATTTGGGACGTTTTCATCGGTACGGACGAAACGAATACAGTCGAAAAGTCATCGGACGCTCTGGAATCGGAGTCCGACAAAGCCGATACGACAGAAAATGTCGCGTCGGAAGGCGTAAATGAGGACGGAGAGTATCTTTCAAAGGATGATGTTGCCGAATACATACACAAATTCGGTAAGCTTCCGAAAAACTTTTTGACGAAAAACGAGGCGAAAGCGCTCGGCTGGGACAGCAGTAAGGGCAATTTGTGGGTCGTTGCACCCGGATGCGCGATCGGAGGAGACAAATTCCGAAACTATGAAGGTCAGCTTCCGCAAAAATCGGGACGCATTTATTATGAATGCGACGTCAACTACGACGGCGGCTACCGCGACGCGGAGCGCATCGTTTTCTCCAATGACGGATTGATCTTTTATACAGCCGATCATTACGAAACCTTTACCGAGCTTTACGGAGAATAAAAACGTATGAAACGAATAACGATAAACGGTAAGGAGCTGTCAAGTCCGAAGGCGCTTCACGCCTCGCTTAAGACCGCAATGACGTTTCCGGAGCATTACGGTGAAAATCTCGACGCGCTGTACGACGCACTGACGGAAATTTCCGAGCCCGTCTGTATTGCCGTTGAAAATTCCGCAGATGCAAAAGCTTTTTTGGGCGAATATTGGCTGCGCTTTGTCGAGGTCGTTACCGATGCCGATACGGTCAGACTGCTTTTGATGTAATAAATTTATTATATATGAGGTAAATATTATGAAGATCGCACTTGCCGCCGATCACGGCGGATTCAGACTTAAGGATAAGCTCGTTGCTCATTTGCAGGCAAAGGGTGTCGAAACTGTTGATTTCGGCACGAACAGCGCCGACTCCGTAGACTATCCCGACTATGCACACCCGCTTTGCGAGGCAGTCGCCTCCGGTGAATGTGATTTCGGCGTGCTTGTATGCAGCACGGGCATAGGAATGTCGATGGCGGCGAACAAGCACAAGGGAATACGCGCAGCTTGCTGCTCCGAAACGATCAGCGCAGGACTTACAAGAGCGCACAACAACGCAAACGTGCTCTGCCTCGGTGAGTTTATCGTCGGTGAGCACACGGCGGCTGAAATGGGTGACATTTTCATTTCAACTCCGTTTTCCGAGGGTGAACGTCATGTTCGCAGAATAAAAAAGGTCAACAGCCTTGACTGAAT
>CAZOMK010000225.1:0-1793 GCA_964580615.1 uncultured Lachnospiraceae bacterium
GCCTATAAGCATTGTAAGTATCAAAACGATTTTTGAAAATGAGCTGAACGAAGCGAAACTCAAATAAGGGCCGACTGCTTCAAAAGCGGGGCCTACGTTTGAAAGGCAGGTGAGTACGGCTGAAAAGTTACTGAAAAATCCGTGCTTGACCGTATATTCTTCTGCGTCCGAAACGACAGTGAACACTTGACCGTTCACCGGGTCGAAGGACAGCAAAAACATCACGATCAGGAAAATGAAGAAGTAAAGCGTGAAGAAGATGAACACGTCGTTGAGTGTTTTTTTGTCAAGCGGCTTTCCTTCAAATTTTGCGGCAGGGACGTAGTGCGGATTGATGAGCTTTCTGACGCTGATGTAAACGCCTTTTACCGCGATAACGACGCGGGAAAGCTTTATTCCGCCCGCCGTTGAGCCTGCCATTGCTCCGAAGAACATGATGATCACCAAGGAGGTCGTTGCGAGCATCGGCCAAAGGTTAAAGTCCGTTGTTGTGTAGCCCGCCGTCGTTATGAGCGAAGCAACTTGGAACAGCGAATGACGGAACGCTTCCTCTGTTGAGTACGACTGAGGAAACGTCTCAAATCTTCCGATCAAGCTTATAAAAATAAAGAAAACAGCGGAAGCGAGAATTGCAAAATAAGACTTGAATTCCTCGCTTTTGAGCACGTCCTTGATCTTGCCGATCAAAATCAAGTAATAAAGGCTGAAATTACAGCCGAACATGATCAAAAATATTGCAATAACGTACTGCGAAAAGGGATGGAACAGCTCCATGCTTCCGGGGATGAAGCCGAAGCCGCCTGTTCCGGCGCTTCCGAAGGTTGCAAGCAGGCTGAAGAAGAAATGTTCGTTTTCATAGCCCGGAATCGGATCGTCCAGCATCAGTATGACGACCTCAAGCACTGTCATGCCGAGGTAAATGAGGTACAGGATACGTGTTGTAACCTTCATTTTCGAGACGAGCTTACCGACCTGAGGACCGGGGCTTTCCGCGCGCAAAAGATGCATTGCGGAGCCGTCGTTACTTTCGGGAATGAAAATTAGCACGAAAACAAGTATACCCATTCCTCCGATCCAATGCGAAAAGCTTCGCCAAAAGAGCGTTGAATGAGAGATCACCGTTATATCTTGGATGATGCTTGAGCCTGTTGTTGTAAAGCCCGACATCATTTCAAAGCAAGCGTCGATATAGTTCGGTATATCGCCGTTTATAACAAACGGCACGGCACCGAACACAGCCATCATTATCCAAACCAACGCAGTCAGCGCGAAGCCTTCCTTTTGGTAAAGATTGTTTCTTTTCGGCTTCGGAATTTGCAATAAGCCGCCGATGGCGCATAAGCAAACGATCGGTATGGCAAACGCCAAAATATGTACGACGGATTCCTTGTAGAACAAGCTGACCGTTAAGGGGGCAATCATGAGCAGTCCCTCAAGGATCATTATTTTTCCGAGTATGTTACCTAATTTTTTGTATTCCATGATTCAAAGCCTCACTCGAATGCATCCGTAAGGTCATCGTAGTTCTTTTCTGTTGTAACGACAACGACATTGTCGCCAAGCCTGATCTCGTAATTACCGTTCGGAATTATGACCTCATTGTTTCTGATTATGCAGGAAATGAGGAATTCTTTTTTTATCTTAAGATCTTTAAGCGGTTTGTTGTAAACTTGGCTTGTTTTTTTTGCAGAAAACTCAAGCGCCTCGACTTGATTGCCGACAAGCTGATACAAGGTCAGAACGTTACTGCCCTTTGAATTTTCGATCGCACGTGCGTAGCCTACGATACGTTC
>CAZOMK010000226.1:0-1738 GCA_964580615.1 uncultured Lachnospiraceae bacterium
GATCTACGCTCTCGACAAGGTTGCGCCCGGAACAGCCAACGACGACACGCTTCTGTACGGCGTCGAGGTCAAGTTCTACAATATGGAGGTCGAGGTCAATAATGATCTCGAATCAAAATACAAGGGACTGTACATCATCGGTGACGGAAGCGGCATCACACATTCGCTTTCGCACGCATCCGCGAGCGGAATCCACGTTGCTCGAAGCATCGTATCAAAAGCATAAAAGCGCAAAAAAGCTCCCGAAAAGGGAGCTTTTTTACTGTATCAAATCCTCGCGAATATGAAATTCTCGCTCATGCGTTGTGCTGAAAAACAGCGGCTTGCCCGCGGTATCCAGAAACGCAATGTCGTCAAATTCGGATTCTTCGTCGTATTCGTCCGCGACAGATTCAATCCCGTCCCAAAACGAATCGAACAACGCCAAAAAATCGAAAAATTCCTTCCGATTTTGCGTAACCGAAAACGTATGCATAACAGCGCCTCTGCCCGCATTTGCTTTTGTTCCGAGCCACTCGCTGACTGTCTCTTTTTTCTCCAAATGGAGCATATTCCACGCGGCATTTACGATAGGATCGTTTTTTATCGCTCCGTCTATCTGCACGATAACGATTTTTTGCGTCCTCTCTCGAAGCTTGTTCAAAAGCTCAAGATACCGTTTGCGATTTGGAATATCAAGCATCTCAAATCGCGTTTTCGATTGTTTTTTATTTGGCTTTTTATTCATTTTCAAGCAAAGCCTCCACTTGCATCAAAATTCAAAATGTCCGAAAGAATGTAGTTCGAAACAAACATTCCCGTGCGCGTGAAGCGATAATAACCGTTTTCGTATTCGACAAAGCCGCCCTTTATGTACTTGGCGAGCTTTTTCCCGTACGTGCGTTCAAAATCCTTGCCGAACAGCATGAGAAATTTACGTGTATCTATGCCCTCGTTCAAACGCATACGAAGCATGACGTACTCTCCGAGACGCTCGCGAAGCGGTATTTCTTCGTATTCGTCCGTCATTTCCTCGTTTCCTACGCCGAGACAGCATTTAATATAATTCGAAACGCTCCTCTTGTACGAAAATCTTATGTCCTTGAAATACGAATGGGCTCCCGGTCCGAAGCCGAGATATTCCTCACAGCACCAATACTTCAAATTATGCCGCGATTCAAAGCCCTCGCGCGCAAAATTGCTTATCTCATACTGCTTATAGCCGTTTGCGGCAAGCAGATCTATCGCAGTCGAATACATCGCAAATTCCGTTTCGTCGTCGGGACGCGGCATTGACGGCGCTGTATTGTACAGCGGCGTTCCCTCCTCAAGCTTCAAATTGTAAAGAGAAATGTGCTCCGGCGCGATCGAAACGACGTATTTCAGCGTTGCGATCCATGAATCAAGCGTCTGAAACGGGATCCCGTACATAAGATCTATGTTGACGTTATCAAATTTCGCATCGCGTATCGTGCGGTAGCTTTCCTCAAAATCTCTGCGGGTATGAATGCGTCCGAGCGCTCTCAGCTCGTGCTCATGGGCGGACTGAAGCCCGACCGATATGCGATTAACGCCCATACGTCTGTATTTTTTCAGCATTGAAAGAGACACCGTCGCAGGATTGCACTCCATTGTGTATTCTGCGTTTTTTTGCAGACGGAACGTTGATTTTACGGCGCGCAATATCCTCAGCATATCCTCCTCCGGCAAAACAGTCGGAGTTCCGCCGCCGATGTAAACAGTATCCGGAGCGTAATCA
>CAZOMK010000227.1:0-1725 GCA_964580615.1 uncultured Lachnospiraceae bacterium
AGGCTCTTAAGGAAGAGATCAAGTAATTCCTTAATAATTAATAATTTAATATCAACGCGAAGGCGGTATCCCGTAATGGGGTACCGCCCTCGATGCTTTTTAGGAGGAAATCCCCATAATCCGACATGAAATCTCACGTCTCGAAGTCGGAAAATGGGACTGACAAAATGAGACTCGACAAATTTCTTAAAGTATCAAGAATAATCAAAAGACGTACCGTTGCAAACAACGCCTGCGACGCGGAGCACGTCAATGTTAACGGCAGACGCGCCAAAGCGTCGTACGATGTTAAAAACGGAGATATCCTCGAAATCACATTCGGAGAGAAAAACTTGAAAATACGCGTGCTTGAGGTTCGCGATAACGTCGGAAAAGCGGACGCGGCTTCGATGTACGAGGTCATAGAATAAGCGTTTGACGCATATAATGCATCAAAATCTGAAAAAGCGGAGAGTTTTGGACTGATGGATGCATTGAAAAAGAGTCATGGAATAAGCGTGTGCGAGCGTACTGCAACAGTGCTGACGGGGATCGTCAGCATCGAGGGCTTCGATGAAACAAATATCATCATGAAAACGGAAAAGGACGGGCTTTCGCTTCAGGGACGCGGACTTCATGTTGATAAGTTCGATTCCGAAACGGGCGATATGGTATGCAGCGGGACTGTTGATGCAATCGTTTACTACGACGTGAAAAAGCGATCGGATAAAAAGCGGAGCAAATTCCGTGAAAAATGATCTGCGCGTCTTTGCGGCACATGAAATCAAGCTTGTCTTTTATGCATTTCTGTTCGGAATCGCCGCTGCCGCAGTGTACGATGTATTCCGCATGATCCGCACGTTTTTCGGCTGCGGACTTAAATCGGAAAAACACTTCACCGAATACGCGCTTCCGCTGATCGGGAAGCAAAAGCAGCATAAAAATAAGCTCGGAAAGCATATATCCGACGCCGCGCTCATTTTGTTTGATCTGCTTTATATGCTCGCATTTGCCGTTTCGGTAACGCTGTTTTATTACAGCTATAACGACGGGATCGTCAGATGGTATACGCTTTTGGGGATCGGCATCGGATTTTTCATATACATGAAAACAGTCGGAGTCGTTACCCGAAAAACAGTCGGCGCAATATTGTTTGCACTTGTAACGCTGTGCAGATATGCTTGGTATTTCGGCATAAAGCCGTTTATCTTACTGAAAAAAATATACGCAAAAACGTTGGGCAGAGCTTACGGAAGGCTTCTTTGCAGGCGCTCCGCGGCTCTTACCGAAAAATATATAGATGAGGCATTGACGAAAAAGCTTGATGAGATCAGCTCGGTCGCGAGGGCGGACAATGCGGAAAAGGGAAAGGTCACAAACTATGCTTGAAATGATTGGCGAAAATCTGATATTCAAAATTGCGGTAGGTTTTTTTGCCGTGCTTTGCATAATATCTATTTTCTCGTTTAATACGGAAAAACAGGAGCTTTTGGCGCAAAAAGAGGCACTTGAGGCTCAGATCTCGCGTTTTGAGGAGGAGATTCTCTCAATGGAAAACGATCTTTCAAAGCCGTACGATGACGAATACATAATCCGCATCGCAAGAGAAAAGCTCAATATGCGACTTCCGGAGGAGATCGTATTTATAACCGACTACAAAAAGTAATAACGACAAAACAGCCGAAGCGCTAAAAATGATATGCTCCCTCTATGAGAGACAGTGAAAAAAAACACTGTCATCATGGA
>CAZOMK010000228.1:0-1722 GCA_964580615.1 uncultured Lachnospiraceae bacterium
AGTATACGAGGATGAGCTTATTTACGCTTTCCGCGACATTGCGCCCGAAGCACCGTGCCACATCCTTGTTATACCCAAAACACATATAGCTTCCGTTGATGAAGTTACGCCCGAAAACAGTGCTGTTGTGGCGCATATTTTCGAGTGCATACCGGAGATAGCAAAGCTCGGCGGCGCCGAAAACGGCTACCGAGTCATTACAAACTGCGGCGAGGACGCTTGCCAAAGCGTGAAGCATTTGCATTTTCACGTTGTAGGCGGAGCAAAGCTGCCGGAGCACATCTTTGCATAACGTAAAAGACAAACCGAGAAGGGAGACGGCGGACGCCGTCTCCCCGTTTTGTTTTATTTAACGGGCGCGATCATACGCATATAATCAATGTATTGATAGATCGCTATGCCCGGATCCGCGAGATCGCGAGACCAGCGCTTGACCCATTCGTATGAAAGATATCCGTCGTAGCCGAGCAGACCGAGCACCTTGACCGAATCCTCAATCGGAAGTGAGCCGTAGCCTGTGAGCATATACGTCAGCTTTCCGTTCGTACCGACGACGGAATCCTTTATATGCACGTGACGTACATAGGAGCCGATGTTTGCGGCTGTTTCGGCGGGCGTCTCACCGAAGTAACGCACGGGGTGATGTATATCCCAAAGGATGCCCTTGCCGTTTGAGTCGATCGACGTGTAGAATTCCGAAAGAAGCTTCGTGTTTGCGAAGCAGGCGTTTGTTTCGAGCAGGAGCTTGACGCCGTGATCATCGGCGAAATTTGCAAGCTCAGTGAAATTTTTGCGTACAACGTCAAAATCAATGTCTTTGACGATCGGATCCGGCGTTTTTTCGCCCATCATGCGGACAAAGGGCGTGCCGAGCTTTTCCGCCAAAAGAATATAATCCTTTGTTTCGCTGATCGAGGCGTCGATATTGTCGTTACCTATAAGGTAAGCGCCCGATGTTAGTATCGGGATCTCGATCTTCGCTTCCGCAAGCTTTTCCTTTGTTGCGTTCAGCTTATCGTCGGCAAATACACCGATCTTCGGTGCGTAAATTTGATCTGCGATTCCGCGAATTTCTATACCGTTGTAGCGAAGGTCTGACGCAACGGCAAATATTTCCGAAAATGTCCAATCGGGACATCCGAGAGTTGAAAATGACAGCTTCATTAATATGCGCCTTTCTTTATTGATTGATTCGTAGGCATTTCATGGTTATATTTTACCACCAAAAACGCTGAGTTGCAATATACATTATGCCGTTTCGATGGCATTTGCTTCGTGAAGTCCGAGCTCGTCGATTGCCATTTCGCGGAGCTTATACTTGAGGATCTTGCCGGCGGCATTCATCGGGAACGCGTCCACGAACATGACATAGCTCGGCACCTTGTGCTTTGCCATTGACGCAAGGACGTAAGCCTTGACTTCATCTTCTGTAAGCGCTTCGCCCTCCTTGAGTATGATGCAAGCCGCGATCTCCTCGCCGTATGCCTTACTCGGCACACCGATGACCTGAACATCCGAAACCTTCGGATGCGTGTATATAAAATCCTCGATTTCCTTGGGATAAATATTTTCGCCGCCGCGGATTATCATATCCTTGATTCTGCCCGTGATCTTGTAGTATCCGTCCTCGTCACAGCAAGCAAGGTCGCCTGTATGGAGCCAACCGTCCTTATCAATGGCTTGCGCCGTAGCTTCGGGCATTTTGTAGTAGCCCTTCATGAT
>CAZOMK010000229.1:0-1707 GCA_964580615.1 uncultured Lachnospiraceae bacterium
TCCATGAGCAGGATAAACAGCAACGAAAAACTGAGCAGGAACGATAACTACAAAAAGGAAAGGATTTTTACAATGAATGAGCAAAAGAAAGCAACCGATATGACATCCAAGGAATTGACACAATGGGTCGATTCTCTGGAAAGTGTTGATCCCGTACCCGAATATTATTTTTCCAATCCCAACCATTATGCAAAGGTCGAACCGCTCCCCTATGAACAACGGCGGCATGATTTTTCTTTCGACGCAGATGGAAATATCTGTGTCAAAAATCTCTCTGCCTACTGGATTCCGGAATTGACCGTTACTGAGGTCATCCACGGAACTGTCTACACCGTTACAGGCAGCTATGAGGGAACAGAGAGTTTCGTCCGCAAATTGGAACGGATCACCAGCAAAAAGTTTGCAGAAAGTTTGGAGGATTCTGAATGACAAATGCGCAATCTCTTGGTATAATAAATGCAACCAATCCTGTACTGGCAGTTGCTCCACCGAAGGAGGAAACAGAAATGTTAGGAGCAACCAATAAAATTACCGCCCTTTACTGCCGTTTGTCGCAGGAGGATGAAAGAGCCGGCGAGTCGCTGTCCATTGAGAATCAAAAGGATATGTTACTCAGGTATGCACGGGAACACCATTTCCCGAACCCCACATTTTTTGTAGATGATGGGGTAAGTGGTGTAACTTATGACCGCCCCGGTTTCCAAGCCATGCTGGCAGAAATCGAAGCAGGAAAAGTGGCAGTGTGTATCAGCAAAGACCTATCGAGACTTGGTAGAAATTCTGCCTTGACCGGGCTTTATACCAACTTCACCTTTCCCCAGTATGGTGTGCGCTATATTGCCATCAATGACAATTTTGACACCATTAACCCCAACAGCACCGATAATGATTTTGCAGGCATTAAGAACTGGTTCAATGAGTTTTATGCGCGAGATACCAGCCGCAAAATTCGTGCCGTGCAGAAATCCAAGGGGGAACGAGGTGTACCGCTGACGGTCAATGTCCCTTATGGCTATGTGAAAGACACTGAAAACCCCAGATGTTGGAAGATTGATCCCGTGGCTGCGGATGTGGTAAAGCGTATTTTCTCCATGTGTATGGAGGGCAGAGGCCCATCGCAAATTGCCAAGCAACTGAAAGCAGACAAGGTGCTGACACCGACTGCTTACAAAGAATTGCAGGGAATCAAAACGCCACACAAGAAACCGGAAAATCCCTATGCATGGGGTGATAGTACGGTTGTGGGCATTTTGGAACGCAGGGAGTACACAGGCTGCACAGTCAATTTCAAGACCTACACCAATTCCATCTGGGACAAGAAGCAACGAGAAAACCCCATTGAGAAACAGGCGATTTTCCCCAATACCCACGAACGCATTATCGAAGATGATGTGTTTGAAAAGGTGCAGGAAATTCGCCAGCAGCGTCACCGTATGACACGCACGGGCAGAAGCAGCATCTTTTCGGGGCTTGTGTATTGTGCCGATTGCGGCTCGAAAATGCTGTATGGGTCATCCAACAACGGTGATCCCACACAGGATTTCTTCGATTGTTCCTTGCACCGCAAGGACAAAGAAAAGTGCTGCGGACACTTTATCCGGGTCAAAGTGTTGGAGCGTGTGGTGCTGAAACACATTCAAATGGTCATGGGGTATATCCTGCGGCATGAAGATTATTTCCGTACTATCATGGAAGAACAGCTTCGCA
>CAZOMK010000230.1:0-1696 GCA_964580615.1 uncultured Lachnospiraceae bacterium
CGATAAAACGAGGCGACCTGATATATCTGAACTTCGATCCCATTGTCGGATCCGAACAGGGAGGACCTCGCCCGGCGGTCGTTGTTCAAAACGATATAGGAAATAAATATTCACCGACGGTCATCATTGCACCGATCACGAGCAAAGCCAAAAAGACGAGCCTCCCGACGCACGTCGATCTGACAAACAAATGCCTTGAAAAAGATTCTATGGTTCTGCTCGAGCAGATCAAAACGGTCGATAAATCAAGGATCGAGTCATTTATCGGCACGGTCAGCGATGACGAGATGAAGCTTATTGAAAAAGCATTGAGAGCAAGCCTTGGAATGGGCAGATACAAAAAGCGGAAAGGAAAATGACAATGGCAAATATAACGAGAAAGCCGAACGGCACATATTTGATACGAGTTTCAAACGGCATGAAAAACGGAAAGCAAGACCTTGTGTCTACCATCTATAAGCCACCGGTCGGATCCACTCCGGCAATGGCAAAAAAGTCTGCCGAAAAGTACGCTGTACTCTTTGAAGAATTGGTACATAGCGGCGGCTATGAAAAAAAGCGTTTTGTCACCAAAGAGCTCCGAGCACGGAGAAGAATGACCATCGAACAGTTCGTTCAGGACTATTACTACCCGTCCATTCAAAAGCACCTATCTCCCACGACCTGCAGAACTTACGAGTTGATCATCGACTCACTCATTCTGCCGTCCTTTGGGCGAGTGGAGCTTGAAGACGTCGATTCAACGCATATACAGAGCTTTGTCGACTTTTTGTCCACACCCGAAGCAAGAGCGAATGGTGACCGTGGATTGTCCCCGGCTTCTGTCAAACGCTATTCAACAGTATTCTCGTCGATCATCACCGAGGCATGGAAGCAAAAGTTTATCGAAGAAAATCCGATCGGTAAGAATTATATCCATTATCCGAAGATCGTGCAACCGCAGCTTGAAGCATACAGCGATGACGAGGTCGAGCAACTGATGGAAGCTCTCGAAAGCGAAGACATCCGCACAAGAGCATTGCTGACGCTGGCGGTCACGACCGGAATGCGACGCGGTGAGCTCGTGGGGCTTATGTGGGACGATATCGATTTTGACAAACAGGTCATCACGATATCCCGCAGCGTATATAAACCAAAAGGCGAGGAACAGCGTGTCAAGTCTACCAAATCCGCCAGCAGTAACCGAACGGTCTATATTCCCGAAAGCTGTGCCAAAGTGCTGCATGAGCTGAAGATCGAACAGGCGAGCGACAAACGCCATTCGCAAGGGCTGTGGCTGGATACAGGCTTCGTCTTTACCGACAAATACGGCAAGAATATGAGCCTTTACGCACCGACGCGGATATGTGCCGAGGTACAAGCCAAATACGGCCTGAGACACCTTAAACTGCACGGTTTACGCCATACTTGCGGCTCACTGATGGTGGAACACGGTGTCGATCCCGAAACGGTCAAGACCGTTCTCGGACACGAGAGTTTAAAAACAACGAACAGATATCTGCATCCTTATGCCGAGAGCATGAAGGAAGCATCGGAGAAAATGGAAAGGATCATAAAGGGAAAGACAGATGGTGAAACTCAGATCTGTCTGTCAAGCGGTGAATGATATAAGGAAAGCAGATCCCGATACCGCTATGACAGAAGGCTTTTTACGGTTGCTGATCGAAAACGGCGACGTGTCTTATGAAATATGCGG
>CAZOMK010000231.1:0-1694 GCA_964580615.1 uncultured Lachnospiraceae bacterium
CCGTAATCGACGCCGAGGATCCGTTTGTATTCAGTCATAATTTCGTTTCCTTAAAGCTTTATTCCGCGCTCCGCAATCGTTCACCTCGTCCTCGGACGGGATCGACTCAAGCAAGCCCTGACGCGCAACAGACATTCCCGCCACAACATTGGCATATTTTACGGCACGCATTATATTTTTGCATCTCGCATACTCTGTCGCAAGCGCCGACGTAAATATATCTCCGGAGCCGGACGTATCTACCTTGCTGTTATTCGTCGCAAGCACGATGTTGTAATACTTTCCGTCGTACAAAAACGCTCCGCGCTCGCCCATTTTGACGACGTAATACTTCGCCTTAACCATCGACGAAAGACGTATCGCGGCTCGAAGGCAATTTTCCGTTGAGCTCGGCGCGATGCCGGAGAACATTTGAAGCTCTCTTTCGTTCGGGCAGAATATCTCGCACGGGTACAGCTTCGAAAGCGGATAATCAGCTCCCGCTCCCGCGGCGCTTATAACAAGCGGAATTCCCTTTCTCGCCGCAAATTCGGACGCCGCAATCGCAGTGCGCTCCGGAATATCGAGACGCATTACGGCAGCATCGGGGAGCGAGGTAAACGCCTCCTCCGCGTCAACGGGCGACAGGTATGTATTTGCGCCGAGGAAGGTCATGACCCGCTTTTCGCCGGACGGCACGAGCTGAACGGACGAAAGTCCCGTCAGTGAGCGCCTTTCCATAAAGATAAAACGCGTGTCAACGTCCATATCGCGGTAAAGCGCGCGAAGCCGCTGTCCGTTTGAATCCGCACCTACGCGCGCGCAAAGGATCGCGTCGCCGTTCAGCGCACGGACGGTGATCGCCTGAGTCGCTCCGCTTCCGCCGGGGACATAATCGTACGAATTGCCGACAACGGGCGCATCCGTTTCGGGAAATTCATCCGCTCTTTGAATAAAATCCATGCTGACTGAACTGATGACAAGAACTCTCGGCTTCATGTTTTTCTCCTTTTCTCGGTTTTTGTTTGTTTTCGGTTAAGAATGCTTGGAAAGCAGCTCGTTTCTCGCATCCCACAGCTTTTGCGAAAGGTCAACGTAATAGCTGTGCGGATTTTCGAAACGAAGAACCTCCTCCCAAAGAGAATCGAGCTGCAAGAGGCAATATTCTCTTGCCGCTTCGATCGGCGGCTGCTTGTACACGCATTCGCCGTTTTTGAAGATCTGCTTCAGAAGCGGACGTGCGTAAAAATCCGTCAGCGTTTTACGCTTCCACGTATAGTTCGGATCGAAGATCTCAAGCGGCTCTTTATCGTTTATTTCCTCGTCGTACACTGTTATAAGGTCTGCCAACGCCTTGCCCGTTGACTTGGCAAAAAGGCGGTACACGTTTTTGAAATGCGGGATCGTGATCTTGGACACGTTTTCGCTGATCTTGATCTTCGGAATAACGTCACCGTTTTTGTTTTCGACGGCGACAAGCTTATAAACTCCGCCGAAAACAGGCGACGATTTCGACGTTATGAGTCTCTCGCCTACGCCGAAGGCGTCCACCTTCGCGCCCTGACGGATCATATCGCGGATCAAGTATTCGTCAAGCGAATTTGAAACGATGATCTTACACTGCGGGAAGCCCGCATCGTCAAGCATTTTTCTTGCCTTTTTCGAAAGATAGGTTATGTCACCCGAATCGAGGCGGACGGCGCAATTTGTTATTC
>CAZOMK010000232.1:0-1657 GCA_964580615.1 uncultured Lachnospiraceae bacterium
GATTGTAAAGGAACTGACAAATGAAGAAGCGGTTATTGCAATGGTGGATGCCAATTTGCAAAGAGAAAATCTATTGCCGAGCGAAAAAGCATTTGCTTACAAGATGAAATTGGAGGCAATAAAGCATCAAGGAAAAGCAACTTCCCGACAACTTGTCGGAAAGACGGAAAGTGCAGACCAAATATCAGAAACAGAAAGTGGCAGACAAGTTCAGAGGTATATCCGCTTAACTTATCTAATCCCCGAACTGCTGAAACCGGTTGATGACGGTAGAATTGCACTTACACCGGCGGTGGAACTTTCCTACTTACCCAAACACGAGCAACGAATGATTGCAGACGAAATCGAATATGCCGATGCTACTCCGTCACTATCACAGGCACAGCGAATACGAAAATTCAGCAGTGAGGGTAACTTGTTTACGGATACGGTGTTTGCGATATTAAGCGAAGAAAAACCGAATCAAAAGGAAATGTTCAAAGTGCCTATGGAGCGGATAAAGCAATATGCTCCGAAAGCCACACCGCAACAGTTGGAGGAATTTGTCCTGAAGGCTTGTGAGCATTACAGAAAATATTTAATCCGTCTGCGAGACAGAGATACGAGATAGGAGGAGTTTTAATGTATAAATATATCGTCGGCTTCGGTTACGAAAGTAACGAATACACCGTAAACGGAGTCAAGTATACGGTAGAGAGCAGATTTGTTCCCACCGATTTCAAAAATATGAATAACAATACCACAATGGATAATTGCTTTGAAAAATATCTTAAAAGCGATTTTGCAGATTTGCCGAGTGTTGAATCAAGTGGTAAAATAAATGCCGAAGATGTGTGTTCGGCTGCCGGAAAGGAGGATAAATATGCAGTCGAAGAATAAAAAAGAAAATATGGGGATTACGGCTCTGTATTGCCGATTGTCCCGTGATGACGGTACGGAAAGCGAGAGTAATTCCATAGCCAACCAAAAGAAACTGTTATCTCAAAAGGCAAAGGAATTGGGGCTTACCAATACCAAACACTATTGCGATGACGGATATACGGGAACAAACTTTAACCGCCCCGGCTTTCAGGCAATGCTCAGCGATATAGATATGGGATATGTCACTGCGGTTATGGTGAAAGACCTATCCCGTTTGGGCAGAGATTATGTTTCGGTGGGTAACTACACCGACAGTTATTTTCCCGAAAGAAATGTCCGCTTTATTGCCGTAAATGACGGCATCGACAGTGACGAGGGCGAAAGTGAAATCGCACCGTTTAAGAATATCTTAAACGAAATGTATGCAAGGGATATTTCAAAAAAGGTGCGTTCATCACACCGCTTGCGAGGAAATTCGGGTGAACCGTTATCTCAACCGCCGTATGGGTATATGAAATCTCCCGAAAACAAAAAGAAGTGGATCATAGACCCCGAAGCCGCCGAAGTGGTAAAAAGCATTTTCAAGATGTGCATTGAGGGTAAAGGCAATGAAACCATTGCCCGAATACTGCAAGAGCAAAAGATTTTAGTACCTATGGCATATTGGCAAAGCAAGGGACTTCCGAGAGGTGGAAAGAAAACGCAACCGAATCCTTACCGTTGGTGCAAAACCACAATACAAAAAATATTATCTCAACAAGAGTATTGCGGTGATGTTATTAACTTCAAAACCTAT
>CAZOMK010000233.1:0-1640 GCA_964580615.1 uncultured Lachnospiraceae bacterium
CAACAAAACCATTCAGGACTAATTCATGAATTGCAACGTATACGCGCGTCCCGAATGCCGCGACTGTTGGGCGAAGCTCTACTGCTCCGGCGGCTGCGCCGCAAACGCATACCACGCAACGGGAGCGATCACGGGCGTGTATGAGTATGGCTGTAAGCTGTTCAAAAAGCGCATGGAATGTGCGATAATGCTCGAAGCGGCAAAAACGCTTGACGCGGAATGACGAAAACTCCCGTTTTTGATTTTGTAAACGAATATGCGCGGCTCGGCGCTTTGCGTATGCATATGCCGGGACACAAGGGAACGGGGCCTCTCGGCGTCGAAGTGCTCGACATTACGGAGATCAACGGCGCGGATGTTCTTTACAGCGCCGACGGCATCATAAAGCAGAGCGAAGGCATCGCGTCCGAGCTGTTCGGCTCGGCGCAGACGCTTTATTCGACGGAGGGCTCGTCGCTTTCGATTCGCGCCATGGTGTATCTCGTCTCGATTTGGGCAAAGTCAAAAGGACAGCGTCCGCTGATCGCGGCGGGACGTAACGCGCACCGCGCGTTTTTGTCGGCGGTTGCGCTGACGGACGCCGACGTTTGCTTTATGTACCCGAAAAGCATGACTTCCGTTGTCTCGTGCGAGCTGACGGCGTCGGATGTTGAAGAATTCATTCTCGGCTGTGAGCGCACACCGACTGCGGTGTACATCACAAGCCCCGACTACCTCGGAAACACCGCCGATATAGGCGGCATCGCGGAGGTCTGCCACAGACACGGCGTGCTTTTGCTCGTCGATAACGCGCACGGCGCGTATCTGCGGTTTTTGCCGAAAGATGCTCATCCGTTGTCGCAAGGCGCCGACCTCGTCTGTGATTCGGCGCATAAAACGCTCCCCGTTTTGACGGGCGGCGCCTATTTACACATCGGCAACGGCGCACCGTCGATGCTTTCGGAGCGAGCGGAGGACGCAATGTCGCTTTTCGCTTCAACGTCGCCGTCGTATTTGATCCTTTCGTCGCTCGATCTTGCTAATAAATACATCACGGACGGATACGGAAAGCGACTTGCCGATTTTGTCGTTGACGTTGACGCAACGAAGCGGCGATTGACGGCGCACGGGTATGCGCTTGTCGGAAACGAGCCGTTGAAGCTGTCCGTCGATGCCGGAAAATACGGATACCTCGGCACGGAGCTTGCGGAAAAGCTGCGTGAAAGCGGAATCGAATGTGAATTCGCCGATGCGGACTTTACCGTTATGATGCTGTCGTGCGAGCTTGGCAAGGAATCGCTTTTGCGCCTTGAGGACGCGCTGATGTCGATCGAAAGACGCACAGAAAAACGCGCCGAAGCGTTGATCTTTTCGCATCCGACGCGAAAAATGACAGTTCGTGAGGCGATGTTTGCGCCGTCCGAGCTTGTTGACGTCGATTTTGCCGTCGGAAGAATATTTGCGTCCGCGGCGATCTCGTGTCCGCCCGCTATCTCGCCGATTACGGCAGGCGAGGTCATAGATGAATCCTCCGTCCGCGTGCTCAAGCACTGCGGAACAGATCGGGTCAGGGTCGTAAAATTGCAGAAATAAAAAAAGCACGCGAAAGGCTCGTTATCATAAGGAAGTTTACAAAACAACCGATTGAGAGAGCCGAAAGA
>CAZOMK010000234.1:0-1620 GCA_964580615.1 uncultured Lachnospiraceae bacterium
AACATGCGGCTGAACTCCTATCGTAAGCTCCTGCGATCTTCAGTACGTAAATCCCAAGGTTGAACGCGCTAAGGGACTTTACGCAGAGGATCAGGGCAAGGCTAAGAGAAAGTCTCACGAAAACGAAGAGCTTAAAAAGCTTTACGCCGAGTATCTCGGTGAGCCCAACAGCCATAAGGCTCATGAGCTCCTCCATACTCATTATGTAAAGCGAGAAAAGTATTCGAAATAAAGCAAAAAAGAGGGCTAAATGCCCTCTTTTTTTATTCGACTACCATATCCATAATGACAGAGAGAAGCTTTGCGGCGTCACCTCTTGTCAGCGCGGAAAGAGCGGACGCGCCGCCGTCCGTTATCTTCATTACACCGATCGCGTGCATTGCGCCGACTGCGTTTTTCGCCCATGCGGGAACGACGCTGTCCTCCGCAAAAACGGAAACTGCGCTTTGACCGACAGCTTCTTCGACGCCGATCAAATTGTTCAGCATTACGGCAGCCTCGGCTTGTGTGATTTCCGATTTCGGATTGAAATAAAGCCTTCCGTCAACGCTTGAGCCGTTGACGATGCCGAGCTTTTTGGCGGCGCGACAGTATTTGCGTGCGTCCTCGCTGATGCTTGCGTCATCGGCAAAGCCGACGTCGCTGATGTCGGAAATGTCGGAAAGACCGATCGTTTTCATCAGCATCGTTATAAATTCCTCACGAGTTACGCTTTTGTTCGGCTCGAAACATATTTTGCCGTTCTTTGATTCGCCGCTCATGATCCCAGATGCGGAAAGCTTGACTGCGTCGCTGTAAACGGCAAGTCCTTCAAGATCGCTGTATTCTATGCCCGTTTTGTTTTTGCCGATCTTGATGCTGACCTCGGCAGGCTCTGACCAATTGCCGTATTCGTCGCGCGCGTAAACGGTGAAGCTGTCGCGACCGCGCTTTTTTGCGCTCGGAGTGTAAACGATCGTTCCGTCGCTGTTGACAGTCGCGCTTCCTTTGTCGGGGAAATCGGTGATGAAATAGCTGATGTCATCTCCGTCCGGATCATGCGCGGAAATCGAAACGGCTGTTGAAATGCCGCTGAGTGCCGCAACGTTCACGCTGTCCGCGCTTATTTTGGGCGAGGCGTTTATTTCTTTAACGATGCAGATCTCGCAGGTGACGGAATATGCGCCGTCCGAGGTGAAGCAAAAGCTTGCCTCCGTTTCGGATTTGTCGGCGGGAGTGAACACGAGCGATGAAAGATGTCTGCGCTTTATCGTTTGATTGACCTCAACGGGCTTTTCGCCGAGCAAAAGTGTGCCCTTGGCGGGGTCGGGAAGCGTCAAAACGGTGATGCTGTCCACCTTTTTGCCGAGCGTCAGATCAAAATCGGACGCAGAAAACACAGCATTGCCTCCGCATGATCCGTTCACCTTGACAGTTGCCTCACTTGCGATCACCGCAATCGCGGGAGAAACGATCGCGCTGTCCGATCTTGCCGCCGCCGTAACGGGCATGATCATCAAAACGGCGAGCAAAATTGCAGCTTTTTTAATTGAAAATTTCATAAAGACCTCCAAGTCATAATTATTTTCATCAGAATTTTCCCCGAAAGCGGAAAAAATATACGTTACGATGAAATAAAAT
>CAZOMK010000235.1:0-1597 GCA_964580615.1 uncultured Lachnospiraceae bacterium
GGCAGAGGCGTCGTTTCGGAGCCGTCCGATCGCGCGGAAGCTGTTTTCGGAGTCGTTGTCGCGGCGGCAAACGTCGGACTTGAGCTTGCGGAGCTTACGGTGTCTCCCGTTTCCGGCGGAGGAATAAATGACGAACGTGCCGCAAAGCGCGGAAATACGGAATATCTTGCCTGTTTCCGATTCACAAACGATACGAGCGTGCGTGTTTCGGAAAGAGAGATCAGGGAGTTTGTAAAAAATGAAAACAGTATTGCTCTTACCGTTCGGAATAAAGGATGAAAACGATCCGAGACTTGCTTCGGTAGTTCGTCTTTGCTTGGACGAGGGCGCTGACATTGTGATGAAGGACAAAAGCCTTTTGCCCGAATCGCTGAGAGACAAAATTTTACCGTATACATCGGCGTCGGCACCGGAGCTTATCGTTTCCGTCGGCGGTGACGGATCCGTTCTCTCCGCGGCACATGAGGCGCTTGATTTTGATGCGCCGATTCTCGGAATAAATACGGGCAACGTCGGATATATGGCGGCGATCGGTATAGACAGCCTTGACAGCCTGAAAAACGTGCTCAGAGGGCGTTATGCCGTTGAGGAGAGAATGATGCTCTCCGCCGAGATCATACTTGAAGATAAGGTTTATTACAGCGTAGAGGCGGCGCTTAACGATATCGTTATAACAAAGGCGGCATCGTCCGTTATCGCACCGATCAAGCTCTATTGCCACGGTCAGGAGGCGGGACGCTATGACGCCGACGGCGTTATATTCGCAACGCCGACAGGCTCTACGGCATATTCGCTGTCTGCGGGAGGCCCGCTCATAGATCCGTCTATGGAGTGTATCTGCGTAACGCCGATCTGCCCCCATTCCGTGCTCGCACGTCCTGCGGTCTATGCGTCGGACAGCGTTTTCGCTTGCAGAGTGGGTGAATGGCGTAAGGGCAGCCTTGAGCTTACCGCCGACGGCGCCGAGTCTGTAAAAATACCGGACGGCGCGTATGTTATTGTGAGAAAAAGCGAAAAGAAAACGCGTTTTGTGTCTATTGACAAAAACGGATTTACAGGCGTATTTCGTGCAAAAATGACGGGACGCTGATTTATGTGAGGTAATTAATGAAAAATAAAAGACAAAACAAAATTCTCGAACTTATATCTCGATTTGATATATAAACGCAGGAGGAGCTTATAGAAAAGCTTCGCAGCGAGGGCTTCATTGTGACACAGGCAACGGTTTCGAGAGATATCCGAGAGCTTAAATTGTCGAAAATCACAACGGAAAGCGGTGTTTATAAGTACATACAGCCGAAAAGTCACGTCGGTGTCAGCATTGCAAAGTTTAATTTGGCGCTCGCACAGTCGATCACAAGCGTTGACTATGCCTTTAATAACGTTGTCATAAAAACATTTCCGTCAATGGCTCCCGCGATTGCTTCCTCTATCGACGGGATCGCATCGCCGAGCATACTCGGCTGTGTAGCCGGCGACGACTGTATCATAGTCGTTACAAGAACAGAGGACGACTCAAGTGATTTTTGCGAAAAAATAAAGGGACTTATGAAAAACGCCTGAACGGGACGGCATTGAAAAATGATTTCAGCTCTGC
>CAZOMK010000236.1:0-1586 GCA_964580615.1 uncultured Lachnospiraceae bacterium
GCAAAGCAGAAATTTGAAAGAAACAAGCCCCATGTAAACATCGGCACCATCGGTCACGTTGACCACGGTAAGACCACCCTTACGGCTGCTATCACAAAGTACCTCTCTCTTGCAGAGGGCAACGTTGAGTTCCTTGCATACGATCAGATCGACAACGCTCCCGAAGAGAAGGCTCGTGGTATCACAATCAACACACGTCACGTTGAGTACGAAACAGAAACTCGTCACTACGCGCACGTTGACTGCCCCGGCCACGCCGACTACGTTAAGAACATGATTACAGGTGCTGCTCAGATGGACGGTGCTATCCTCGTTGTAGCTTCCACTGACGGTCCTATGGCTCAGACTCGTGAGCACATCCTCCTCGCTCGTCAGGTTGGCGTTCCCGCTCTCGTTGTATTCATGAACAAGTGTGACCTCGTTGACGACGACGAACTTCTCGATCTCGTTGAAATGGAAATTCGTGACCTTCTCTCCGAGTACGACTTCCCGGGCGATGACATCTCCATCATCCGCGGCTCCGCTCGTGACGCTCTCGAATCCACATCCACAGATATGAGCGCTCCCGAATACGTTGCTATCAAGGAGCTCATGGCTGCTGTAGACGCAGATATTCCTACTCCCGATCGTAAAGCAGATCTCCCCTTCCTTATGCCTGTCGAGGACGTATTCTCCATCACAGGTCGTGGTACAGTCGCAACGGGTAGAGTTGAGCGTGGTACCGTTAAGATGGGTGACACTGTTGAAATCGTTGGTCTTACAGAAGAAAAGAAGACAACTGTTATCACAGGTGTTGAAATGTTCCGTAAGCTTCTTGACTCCGCTGAAGCAGGTGACAACGTAGGTCTCCTTCTCCGTGGTGTTGACAAGAAGGGTATCGAGCGCGGACAGGTTCTCTGCAAGCCCGGCTCCATCCATCCTCACACAAAGTTTGTAGGTCAGGTTTACGTTCTTACCGAAAAGGAAGGCGGTCGTCAGAAGCCCTTCTTCGCTGGTTACCGTCCTCAGTTCTACTTCAGAACAACTGACGTTACCGGTACTATCGGTCTTCCTGCTGACGTTGAAATGTGCCGTCCCGGCGACAACGTTGACATGACAGTTGAGCTTATCACTCCTATCGCTATCGAAAAGGGTCTCCGTTTCGCTATTCGTGAAGGTGGCAGAACTGTCGGTTCCGGTGTTGTTATCGAAATCAACGCTTAATTGATGTTTCATCTAAAAACGGAAGCTCTTCGGAGCTTCCGTTTTTGCTTTTTGAGACATAAAAACAGCGTTTGAGGTACGAAAAAACGTGAGAGTCGTGGGTGCTTTCAGAGATAATCCGACGTTTTGGGGGAGATTGGATCGAATTCAAGAGTCGAAAAAGGACGGTCGCAATGGTTTTTGAGGCTTTTTGAGCCGTTTGCGACGAATAACACATTTTTTTGTTGTGCATATTGCAATATAAATAACAACTCGAAATCCTTCTATCTTGTTGAAATTTTTCTTCAAAAAAGTGTTGACAAAACTAATTCGAAGTGGTATACTATCAAAGCTGTCGCAAAGAGCACAGCAAACCGAAACGAGAACGGCATGAGGACGATTGG
>CAZOMK010000237.1:0-1581 GCA_964580615.1 uncultured Lachnospiraceae bacterium
GGTCATGCGCGCGGTCATGGAGCAAAAATGTCGTTTTTACCTTAAGATGCGGTATTGAGGCTGTATCCGCACCGTATTTTTGGGGGTGATATCATATAAATCCTACTGAAAGGGAGCGTTGCTTTTACGAGCTTTACGACTCCGGTATGCCTGCCGAAAGAGCGGCTGCCGAAGCCGGCTACAAAAAGGTCGGGATCGAAAAATCGTTACTCAAGAAGCGTTCCTTAAAAAACGAAGGCGATGAAGCTGAAAAAATTGCCGATTCGTCCGAAATTCTTCGTATGCTTACATCTGTCATGCGTGGCGACGTTCGCGATCCCGTTGTTGTCGTCGAGCAGCGAACGGGCAAGGAGGGCAAGACGGAAAAGCGTGCGAGGGTTATCAAAAAGTCTGCGTCTGTCAAGGAGCGAATGTCGGCGGCGGAAATGCTTGCAAGACGTTACGGCATACTCGACGGTGACAGGGAGGATTCGGGAGTGATCCTTGTCGGTGAGGAGCGATTTGACGAGGCTGACGAAATAAACTGCGATGAAGCGGATTGACATTCGCGATGCCGTCGGCGGCGGCTACGACAGGTTTTGGAATTTCAAGGGCAGGTACAGAGTTGTCAAGGGCTCACGTGCTTCAAAAAAGTCCAAAACGGCGGCACTTTGGTTCATTTACAATCTGCGAAAATATCCGCTTGCGAATTTGCTTGTCGTCAGACGCACGTACGCCTCAATCGAACGCTCGTGCTACACCGAGCTGAAATGGGCGGCGGAGCGTCTCGGAGTTTCAAGAGAGTTCGTTTTCAAGACGTCACCTCTTGAAATAACGCGCAAGCGGACGGGACAAAAAATTTTTTTCAAGGGACTTGACGACCCGATGAAGCTGACATCCATATCCGTCGGCAGGGGCGTTCTGTGCTGGTTATGGTGCGAGGAAGCTTTTGAAATAAGCAGTGAAGATGATTTCAACATGATCGACGAGCTTATACGCGGAAGCGTTCCGGACGGATATTTCAAGCAACTTACTGTCACATTCAATCCGTGGAGCGAGCGTCACTGGCTGAAAAAGCGTTTCTTCGACTCGCCGGACACGCCGGAGGTTTTGCGTTTGACGACGACGTACAAAACCAACGAATTTCTCGATGAATCGGACATACGTATGTTCAACGAAATGAAGGAATCGCGGCCCGAACGGTACAGGACAGCCGGTCTCGGTGAATGGGGTGCGGCAAGCGGTCTGATCTACCCTGCCTTTGAGGTTCGCGATTTTGATCCGGACGAGATCTTATCGGAGTCCGGCGCCGAGAAGATATTCGGGCTTGATTTCGGTTACACAAACGATCCGACGGCGCTGTTTTGCGGAATAATGTGCAAAGAATCGCAAAAATTATACGTTTTTGACGAGATCTACGAGCGCGGGCTCACCTGTGACGCTTTGGCGAGGCTTTTGAAGGAGCGCGGGCTCTGCAAAGCGCGGATCATTGCCGATTCCGCTGAGCCGCGGCTCATCGACGAGCTTCGTCTTTCGGGGATCAGAGGCATTCGTGCCGCTTCGAAGGGCAAAAACAGCATTCTTCACGGGATCGACCGTGTA
>CAZOMK010000238.1:0-1578 GCA_964580615.1 uncultured Lachnospiraceae bacterium
CTTGTCCAGAGCGTAGATCATTTCGATGATGCCGTCGAGTATGCGCTTGGGAAGCACGAGACTGAGATCTCCCGGCGTTGCGTTAAGCGTGGGGGTGATGAAGCTGTCGTCGATCCTGCTTTGAGTTGAGCGCTGACCGCGGATCAGATCTCCGAAGCGCTGGACGATAACGCCTCCGCCGAGCATATTGCTGAGACGGGCGATCGATTCGCCGTATCCGTTTGAGTCGCGGAACGGCTCGGAAAAATGCTTTGCGACAAGAAGCGCGAAGTTTGTGTTTTCCGTCTGCTTTTTCGGATCCTCGTAGCTGTGACCGTTGACGGTTATGATGCCGTTTGTATTTTCGTTAACGACGGCGCCCTTCGGGTTCATGCAGAAGGTTCTGACCTTGTCTCCGTATTTCGGTGTGCGATAAACGATCTTGCTTTCGTAAAGCTCGTCCGTAAGATGTGCGAAAACGGTAGCGGGAAGCTCGACTCTGACGCCTATATCGACGCGGTTTGACTTTGTGGGGATGTCAAGCTCGCGGCAGACTGTCTCCATCCACTTGCTTCCGCTTCTTCCGACGGAAATGATGCAATCGCGGCAGGTGTACGTCGCGTCGGAGCAAACGACCTCGTAGCCGCCGTCGATTATTTTAACGGAGCTTACCGGTGTGTCGAAGAAAAATTCGACTTTCGTTTTGAGATATGCGTATATGTTTTGAAGAACGACGTAATTTATGTCCGTTCCGAGATGACGGACGGATGCGTCAAGCAGGTGAAGGTCATTTTGGATGCACAGCGTTTTGAAGCGAGTGCCGGCGGTTGTGTACATTTTCGTACCGACGCCGCCGTAGCGCATATTGATGCCGTCAACGTAATGCATCAGCTCAAGAGCCTTCTTTTTGCCGATATATTCGTAAAGCGTGCCGCCGAAATCATTCGTTATGTTATATTTTCCGTCCGAAAATGCGCCGGCTCCGCCGAATCCGCTCATGATGGAGCAGCTTTTGCACTTTATGCAGCTTTTGATCTTGTCGCCGTCGATGGGACAGCGGCGCTTTTCAAGGGCGTGACCTGCTTCGAAAACGGCGATCTTGAGCGACGGTGCCTTTTGCACAAGCTCGTAAGCGGAGAAGATACCTCCGGGGCCGGCACCGATAATTATTACATCGTATTTCATAATGTCTCCTTACGGATCTGATATCAGAAGATCCTGCAATATTTTTTGAGTATGCACGCCTGCTCGTACGCGAAATCCTTTATTTCATCAAGGTCGCGCTCCGCTTCCGGCGTGTTTTTGTATTTGATAAGCTTGACTCGCGGAGGCTCGTACATCGGAACGAGCTCACATCCCTCAAGCAGATTTATCACCCATTCGAGCGCCTCTAAAATTTCATCCGACGAGGACGCTTTGTGACGGAACACCTCGGCGGCATCCGACATCGACCTTTCAAGACGGCGCAGAGCCTCTGTCGCCTTGCCCTCCTTGTTGGGATTCGGTTTTATGCGTGAATCGGAGTAATTTCTGAAAATTCCCATCATCGCGGTGACGGTAGACGGGTCGCGCACTGTTCCGTCCGGATAGAATATGCCG
>CAZOMK010000239.1:0-1546 GCA_964580615.1 uncultured Lachnospiraceae bacterium
GACCTGAACATTGAAGCGCTGCGCCGTGGCGCTGCCTGTGTAGATCAGCACGAATCAATTTGAAAGGGGACAGACCTATGGATCTGGAAATCCAAGTAATCAGAAACCAAACTCCCAGGGAGAAGCCCGCCGAAGGTGTGGCTTTGGGCTTTGGCAAGCTTTTTACGGATCATATGTTCCTGGTGGAGTATACCCAGGGTGTGGGCTGGCACAATGCCAGGATCCAACCCTACGGGCCAATTCCCATTGATCCCGCCTCCCCTGTTTTGCACTATGCGCAGGAGATCTTTGAAGGGTTGAAGGTCTATCGCAGAGCTGACGGTGAACTGCAAATGTTCCGTCCCATGGAGAACGCCATGCGGATGAACGCCAGCGCCCAGAGGATGTGTATGCCGACTCTGGATGCGGAGTTTCAGGTGAAGGCCATGCGGATGCTGGTAGATCTGGAACGAGACTGGGTACCCAGTGCGGAGGGAACCTCCCTGTACCTTCGTCCCACCATGATCGCCCACGGTGCCGAGCTTGGTGTTCATGCCGCCAAGCACTATCTCTACTTCATCATCTGCTCCCCTGCCGGCTCTTACTATGCCAACGGCATGGCTCCCATTCGTATTCACATTGAAGATCGCTATGTCCGCACCGTGCAGGGCGGAACAGGGACGGCAAAAACCGGCGGAAACTATGCCGCTTCTCTGAAAGCCTCCTATGAAGCTGCTCAAAAGGGCTTCGATCAGGTTCTGTGGCTGGACGGCAGGGAGAACCGGTATGTGGAAGAAGTAGGCGCAATGAACATGATGTTTGTCATTGACGGCAAGCTGGTCACAGCCCCCATTGGCGGCAGTATTCTCCCCGGTATTACCCGCAAAAGCGTTATGCAGCTTGCCCGGGACAAGGGGATGGAGGTGCAGGAGCGTCCCATCAGCGTAGATGAACTGTTCCTTGCTTACGAAAGCGGCACATTGACCGAGGCATTTGGTACCGGCACCGCAGCCGTGATCTCCCCCGTTGGCTTTATGGAATATCAGGGGCGTGAGATCCGTCTGACTGACAGCAAGATCGGCCCTGTGGCAAAGGATATGTACGATACCCTCGTTGGCATCCAGCGGGGTGTCCGTCCCGATCCCCACGACTGGATTCTGCCCCTGTAACAGGGCAGGTTCCCCCTCAAGACGTAAAGAATCTCAAATATTTTGGCAGTCCGGGAAATTTTCGGTTTTCCCGGACTGTTTTTTCGTGGAAAGGCACAAGGATTCTTCTTTCCTTTTTCATTGACAATCTCCCCTGTTTTCGGTATAATTTAGATGGAAAATGAGGTTTTCCAAAATCGTATTACATTTGGTCGGTATACCGACCTTTGGAAAAGAAAGGAATATTGCCATGATTTATAGTGCAGAAGTACAGCATATGTGCTCCGTGGCCAAGGGTGCCTATCACGGCCCCGCTCCCATCCCCGAAGAGGGCAAGTGGGTTCAGGTCAAGGAAATTAAGGATGTCAGCGGTTTCACCCACGGCATCGGCTGGTGCGCTCCTCAGCAGGGCTGCTGCA
>CAZOMK010000240.1:0-1530 GCA_964580615.1 uncultured Lachnospiraceae bacterium
TTGGTTGTGTTGCTGACAATCGCCGCCTCGAAGGGTCAGACGACGCAGACGCAGGCGGAAGCGCCGGTGCTGGGCGACGTGCGTTTCAGCGAGGTGATGACCTCGAACGCGTCGACGCTGGCGCTGTCGGACGGAAGTTTGCCGGACTGGATTGAACTGTACAACGCCGGGAATCAGGACGTCTCCCTGTCCGGCTGGGCGCTCATGCCTGCGGACGAACCGGCGAACATGATGACCTTCTCCGACGCGGTCGTTCCTGCCGGCGGCTATCTGATCATCTATTGCGACAAGGGAGTCGGCGCGGGCGAAATCCACGCGCCGTTTCGGCTGGCGGCGTCGGGAAATGTGCTGGTGCTGACGGACGCGGCCGGAAGGGAAGTGGATCGCGTCGCCGTGCCGGAACTTAGCCGGGACGAGGTCTATTGCCGCGATGCGCTGGATGCGTGGCAGAAGAGCCAGTCGCCCACGCCGGGCGAAGCCAACCGCATTGCCGAGGGCACGGGGGAAGGCGTCGCGATGAGCGATCTGCAAAATGGCAGCGTGGAAATCACCGAGGTGCTCAGTCGCAACGTCAGCTATGCGCCCGACGCCGCCGCGAACGTCTATGACATCGTGGAATTGCACAACGCGTCGTCCGAGCCGGTCAATCTGAAGGGCTGGTTTCTCTCGGACAGTACTCGGGATGTGAAGCAATACGAGTTTCCGGACGTGACGATTCCGGCGGACGGCTATCAGATCGTCTATTGCTCCGGCGCGGCGGGAAGCGACGCGTCCGCGCTGTACGCGCCGTTTCGGCTCAGCGGCGACGGCGCGCAGGTGATCCTCTCCAAGCCCGACGGTCAGACGGCGAGCGCCGTGTCGACGCCTGCGCTGGAGGACGACCAGAGCTATGCGCGCGTAAACGGCGCATGGTCGGTGACTTCGACACCCACGCCGGGTTATGCCAATACGCGCGACGGCGCGGCGGCGGTGGAGCAGCAGCTGCGCGTGACCAACGCCGAAGGCGTGTATGTGAACGAAATCGCCGCGTCGTCGGACACCGTCGGCAAGGACTGGATTGAGATTTACAACGGCGGTTCCGCCGCGGTGGATCTTTCCGGCTATGGCCTTTCGGACAATGCGGGCCGTCCGCGCAAGTGGCAGTTCCCCACCGGAACCACGATTCAGCCCGGCGAATATCTGGGCGTGTTGCTGACGGAGGAGGCGGTGGCCGGTCAGCTCTGCGCCGATTTCCGGCTGAGCATGAGCGGCGGCTATTCGGTCACGCTGTGCCGCCCGGACGGCACGATTATCGACCGCGTGCCGGTGCCGCAGCAGTATACCGACATTACCTATGGCCGCGTGGAGGGCCGATCGGGCTTCTACTTCTTCGACGTGGCCACGCCCCAGTCGGCCAACACGTCGACGGCCTATACGGCGCGCGCCGCCATTGCGGAATACTCCGTGCGCGGCGGCATGTACGCAGGCGGTCAGACGCTGAGCGTAGAGCTGAGTGCAGAACCGGGAACGCGAATTTACTATACGCTCGAC
>CAZOMK010000241.1:0-1527 GCA_964580615.1 uncultured Lachnospiraceae bacterium
GTAAAGTGAAAAGCAGCGCGACGGTTAAATCTAAGTTAAAAACAATGCACTTATGTTAAATAGCAGTTAACAGAGCTTTGACTTGAAGCTTGAAACATACAGTGTGATCCGAATAATCAAAACTTTTTGTAAGTTAACCTGCGTTATAAACCGCTTTTGCAAATGCGATCGGATATTTTGCCGAAATAATTAAATTTAACACAGAATTAACATTGTCGCGCCGCTCGGCGCTTGCGGTAATTCGAGAAATGTAATATAATTACTCATGTAATGTGAAAAATAATTAAAAACGGAGATCGTATATGATCTATCTTCTTGAAGACGATAAAAGCATACGTGACATAGTCGTTTATGCGATAGAAAGCGTGGGATTTGAAGCAAAGGGCTTTGAACGACCGTCGGAATTTTATTCCGCGATGGAGGAAAAGCTGCCCGACTTGATCCTGCTTGACATAATGCTGCCGGAAACGGACGGGCTGACCGTTCTTTCCGCACTGCGTGAGTCTCCCGCAACGAAAATGATTCCGATAATCATGCTGACGGCAAAGGGAACGGAATACGATAAGGTGGTCGGACTTGACAAAGGCGCCGACGACTATATTTGCAAGCCCTTCGGAATGATGGAGCTTATTTCCCGCATAAAGGCGCTTTTGCGCCGCGTCGAAAGAGCGGACAAGGCAAGCGCGTATACACTCGGCCCCCTTGTTGTCTCCGAGGTGGGGCATTCCGTTACTGTCAACGGAGAAAGCGTCACGCTTACCTTGAAAGAATTCGAGCTTCTTTGTATGCTGATGAAAAATCAGAACATGGTGCTCACAAGAGATGTTATACACGAGCGTATATGGGGCTATTCATTCGACGGCGAGAGCCGCACTGTCGATGTTCATATAAGAACGTTGCGTCAAAAGCTCGGTGAAGCCGGCTCGCTCATTGAAACGATACGCGGCGTCGGATATAAAATAGGAGGGAAAAGTGAGAGGTAAGCTTTTCTTCAGCACATTTGCCGTTTCTATGGTAGTCTTTCTTTTGTGCTTTGTGCTGACGCTCAGCGTGCTGTATACATATTTTTCGGAAAGATATGTTGACGAGCTGAGAAACGAGGCCATTTATCTTTCGTCTGCGTATTCGATCAGCGGCAACGAATTCTTGCTTACGCTGTCGGACGATGTTTCGAACAGGGTAACTGTCATATCGGAATCCGGAAGTGTCATTTTCGATACGTATCCCGAAGAATATTCGACGAATTATTCGGAAACGGAGGAGTTCGTAAAAGCAAAAAGCGACGGAATGGGCGAGGCGGTCAGATATTCCGCAAAGCAGAAGGCGGAGATCGCGTACTGCGCCATTCGTCTTGAGGACGGCATTCTTTTGCGCGTTTCGGGCATAAAATACACTGTCGTGACGCTTATTATCGACTTGATTTCGCCTGTCATAATAATCATTTTTGTTGCGATATTCATGTCGCTCATACTTGCGGCGAAGGTCTCCTCGGCGATCACAAAGCCGATCAATGACATCGACCTTAAC
>CAZOMK010000242.1:0-1527 GCA_964580615.1 uncultured Lachnospiraceae bacterium
GATAAGGACGATACAACAGGCACGGATACTTCTGCCGATACCGAAGCGGATGCGGGAATGACGCAGGAGGAAATGCACGCGGCACTCGAAAAGCTGAATGTAAGCGACTATATCAAGCTCGGAGCTTACGTCGGCGTTGAGATCGAGGAGGTTACCGTTGAGGTCACGGACAAAATCATTGAGAATACCATCAAGGAATTCCTCAAGGAATATGCGGAGGAATATAAGCTGACGGAAAGCGATAAAGCTGAAAACGGCGACACGCTTGTTATTACCTATGTCGGTTATATCGACGAAGAAAAGACAGATAAGTTTGAAAACGGCGAAAAATTCACCGAAGCAACGACGGGAAGCGATCTTGAGCTCGGCTCCGGCTCGTTTATTCCCGGATTTGAGGATGCGCTTGTCGGTCATTCGGTTGGCGAAACTGTTACATTTAACGTTGTTTTCCCGGATGATTACAAAAACAATCCGGATCTCAGCGGCGTGAACACAAAATTTGAGGTATATATCCGTTCCGGCGTTCGTATGATCAGCCCCGAATATACAGACGAGCTCGTCGCTGAAAAAACAGATTACGAAACAGTTGAGGAGCACAAGGCGTATCTCATTGAGGAGCTTCATAAGGCGGCAAAGGAAAAGGAGCACAGTTCGAAGGTGTCCGCTGCTTGGGAAAAGATCATCAAGGCGTCCGAGGTTATAAAGTATCCGGAGGAGCTTCTTAACGCCGCAGTATCACTGACGATCTCGCAGTACGAGAGCTACGCCGCACAGTATAAGCTCTCGCTTGAGCAGCTTCTCTCGCTCTATTACGGCACCACGACCGAAAAATTCAAGGAGCAGGTGACGGACGAATGCAAGGATTACATCGTCGAGGAGCTGATCCTTATCGAAATCATAAGAAAAGAAAAGCTTGAGATCAACGACAGAGAATACGCCGAAGCCGCAAAGGAATACGCGGACAAATTCGGACTTGAGAGCGTCGAAAAGCTCGAAGAAGAATACGGCGCCGATGTTGTCAAAGAGAACATCCAGTGGGACAAGGTCTGCAACTTTTTGCTTGAAAACGCCGTGATCGTGCCGGCGTCCGAGAGCGACTCAGACAAAGCGGAGTAAAACATCGAAAATTCGAAGCATTGCGCTTGAAAAAGCAATAAAAAAATCCCGATCGAAAGATCGGGATTTTTGTTTTCGATTTGTGCTTATGCCTTGAGGTTAGCTTCGAGCTTAGCGAGTTCTTCGTACATTTCAGCGGGAACGTGATCGCCGACCTGTGCGTAGAATTCCTTGATGTTTTCAACATCTTCAAGCCAAGAAGCGTTGTCAACTGTGAGAAGCTCACGGATAGTATCAATTGTGATACCGTCAAGACCTTCGATGTTGATGTCCTCTGCCTTCGGAACAAATCCGATGGGAGTTTCAACAGCGTCAACCTTGTCCTCGCAACGAGCAAGGATCCAAAGGAGGACTCTCATGTTGTCACCGAAGCCGGGCCAAATGAAGTGACCTTCATCATCGGTACGGAAC
>CAZOMK010000243.1:0-1523 GCA_964580615.1 uncultured Lachnospiraceae bacterium
CGGCATCTCTATCCATAAGAGAGACTGCCCGAACGTCGTAAAAGCTCTGAATCGCCCCGACGCAGACGCACAAAGATGGGTGTCCGCGCATTGGAACGCCGCAGAGCAAACGCCGGGAGATCTTTACGAAGCGATACTTCAGATATTCGCCGTAAATTCGTTTACCATAATCGCGGATATAACGGCAATTCTCGCTGATATGAAGGTCTCGATCCTTTCGATTACGACTAAGAAAAAAACAGATGACGAGCTTGTCATAAATATGAAGATAGCTTGTAAAAATATGAGTCATTATAACTCTATAGTTTCTCGTATGCGCGGACTGAAGGACGTTACCTCGATTTCGAGAGGCTTCAACTGATCAATACAAACGGAGAAAAATATGATTGCAATAGTTGAGCGCGTGTACCGCGCCGAGGTATCGGTTGACGGCGAAAGTGTCGGAAAATGCGGTCACGGACTTATGATCGCCGTCGGTATAACTCATACCGATACGTCAGCCGACGTAAGAACACTTGTCGATAAGATATTAAAGCTTCGTATTTTCAGAGATGAAAACGGAAAATTGAACCTTTCGGTCAGAGATGTCGAGGGAAGCATCCTCGTCATATCGAATTTTACCCTTATGGCGAATTGCTACCGGGGTACACGTCCCGATTATTCAAGGGCGGCGCCGAGAGACGTTTCGTACCCGCTTTATTGCGAGTTCATAGACGAGATCAACAGCCGCGGCGTGCACGCGGAATGCGGACGCTTCGGAGCGCGAATGTCTATTGATATGGAGATGGACGGGCCGGTCATCATACCGCTCGATTCAAACGATCTTCCGCGTAAGTAAACGCAAAATATTAATTTTTTTTGCCGCCGTGTGCGGCGTGGAGATAAAATGAAACTGACAGTCGAAACAGACGGAAAAATCGAAATAAATCAGTACTATTTTCAGACCTTGTGTATGATATTCTGGCCCGGCGTGCGTTTTGGCGCAGGCTCGGAAAACGACGAGGACGCACCCGCAGTCTCGTTTCGTATCAGCACAAATGCGGACGGAGTGACGGCGCGCGTCACCATCGCTGACAAAATCAGAATGGCGTCGGTGGAGAGAAGTGTCGCTTTTTCGGGCGAAAACAGCGCGCAAATGACGGCAAAGCTCGCCGCAGGCTCGGCAATTCTTGCCGCGGGCGCGGAATTTATGCATTATTCGCCATCTTGGGGCGTTATGACAGGCGTTCGCCCGTCCAAAGTCGCGAGCGAATACCTCAGACGCGGATATTCCGCGGCAAAGACAAGGGCAGCCCTGAGACAGAATTATTATCTGTTCCCAAAAAAAGCATCCCTCGTTACGGAAATAGCCCAGCTTGAGGCAAAGCTTGCAAAGCCGTATTACAACGGCTGGTGCAGTCTGTACGTGTCGATCCCTTTTTGCCCGTCAAGATGCGCGTATTGCTCGTTTGTCTCGTATACGTCCAAAAAACTGCTCTCGCTTATCCCCACATCCTCGCAGAGAAAGTCAACGTATGTGGGGA
>CAZOMK010000244.1:0-1506 GCA_964580615.1 uncultured Lachnospiraceae bacterium
GGCGGAAACGACACGCGTTTGCTCGTCCGTCAACGTTGCAACGACAAAAGCAGGTATAAACACGCCGTCAAGAAAATGGGCTCCATCGTCAAGCGTGCGGCGTATCTGACTCGCGACCGCGATTCTATCGGCGCGACAAAGCTCGTCGTGTTCTCCAATGTTCCGGAGGACAACCCGTTTATGGCGGGCGCGTTCCACGGCACGGGTGAGCCGGAGCGTGTGATCAACGTCGGCGTTTCCGGTCCCGGTGTTGTTGCGGCGGCAATCAAGCGTGCAGGCGACTGCGACCTTACAGCCGTTGCCGAGACGATCAAAAAAACAGCCTTCAAGATCACGAGAGTCGGTCAGCTTATAGCGACAGAAGCATCGAAGATGCTCAACGTTCCCTTCGGCATAGTTGACCTCTCGCTTGCTCCCACGCCCGCAATCGGAGATTCCGTTGCGTATATCCTTGAGGAGATCGGACTTGAGCGTTGCGGCGCTCACGGCACAACGGCGACTCTCGCCATGCTCAACGACGCCGTTAAAAAGGGCGGCGTAATGGCAAGTTCTCACGTCGGCGGACTTTCGGGTGCGTTTATTCCCGTTTCGGAGGACGCAGGCATGATCGAGGCTGCCGCGATGGGTGCGCTCACGCTTGAAAAGCTCGAAGCGATGACGGCGGTCTGCTCCGTCGGACTTGACATGATCGCGATCCCCGGTGACACGCCCGACGAGATCATTTCCGGTATCATCGCGGACGAAATATCAATCGGCGTCGTCAACAACAAGACAACGGCAGTCAGAATCATCCCCGCCATCGGCAAAAACGTCGGCGACGAGGTCAACTACGGCGGACTTTTCGGCTCGGCTCCCGTTATGCCCGTAAATCAGTATTCGCCCGCGCGCTTTATCAACCGCGGCGGACGTATTCCCGCGCCCATTCAATCGCTCAGAAACTGATCGCTCGAAAAAGCTGAAACCAACACTACTTTACAAACAAAAAAGCGGCATGATTTCGATCATGCCGCTTTTTAATGTTAATTTTGATTTTTACTTGATCTCGATGAGGGATTCGTTCCACATATCGGGAGCCTCGTAGCCCATGAGGTTAACCATTGTAGCCGCTACGTTTGCAAGACCGAATTCGCCCTTATCTTCCTTAACAGTGCAGATATCGCCCGCGCCGTAGATCACGCAAGGAACGCGGTTGAGCGAGTGGGACGTTTTCGCCTTGGGTGTGCCGTCCTTATTATACTTGGGAGCCTTTGTTTTCTTGTCGATCTCGAACATTTCGTCCGCATTGCCGTGATCGGCAGTGATGAGTGCGACGCCGCCGAGCTCGTCGATAACGTCGAGGATTCTGCGGAGCTGGAGATCAAGCGCTTCGACGCTGCAACGTGTTGCGGCGTAGTTACCTGTATGACCAACCATATCGCCGTTCGGGAAATTGACGCGATAATAATCGTATTTTCCGGATCTGAGCGCTTCGATGAGCGCATCTGTGATCTCGGCGCACTTCATCCA
>CAZOMK010000245.1:0-1499 GCA_964580615.1 uncultured Lachnospiraceae bacterium
TCTGCAAAAGAAGAAAGTCGTTGGCGTAGAATCTTGGAATACTTCAATTCAGCAACACAAATTGGTATGACTGCAACTCCGAAAGAAACGAAGTATATTTCTAACCTGAGCTATTTTGGCGAACCTGTCTATATGTACAGTCTGAAGGAAGGTATTGAAGATGGATTCCTTGCCCCGTTCAAGGTTATCAATATTATGACTGACATTGGTGATGGGTGGCGTCCTCGAAAAGGACAGAGGGATATTTATGGCAATGAAATTGAAGACCGAATTTATACCAATAGCGACTATGATTATAATATTATCATTGAAGATCGTATCCAACAGGTTGCATCTGAGATAACACGATATTTGAAAAGTACGGATAGAATGGCTAAAACAATTGTGTTTTGTGCCACTGAAGATGCCGCAGAGCGTATGCGTCAGGCATTGGTCAATCTGAATTCTGATATGGTCAAAGAAAATCCGGATTATGTTGTACGTATTACCGGTAGCGATGATTATGGTAAAAAGAAATTGGATTACTTCATTTCTGTTTCAGCACCATACCCTGTTATTGCAACTACATCTAAGTTATTATCTACGGGTGCGGACTGCAAAATGACAAAACTGATTGTCTTGGATGAAATGATTGGTTCTATGACTGAATTTAAGCAGATTATTGGTCGTGGTACCAGATTGCGTGAGAAGGAAGGAAAAACACATTTTGTAGTTATGGATTTCCGTAATGTTAGCAGGTTATTTGCTGACCCTGATTGGGATGGTCCGATTGTTATTGATCCGGGGTTCAATCCGGGTGGATATACTACACCGTCAGGTACTGGACCAGATGATCCACCAGTCCCTATTGTTCCACCAGGAACGAAGAATCCAAAGCCGATCGTTAATCGTGATGGTTGTAAAGTAGAGATTATTCATAAAACTGTGTCCGTGTACGATACGAACGGCAAACTGCTACGTCAAGAAAGCATTGTCGATTATACTAAGGAAAACATCCGTGGTGAGTATGCATCATTGGATAACTTCATTCGCCAGTGGTCGAAAGAAGAAAAGAAAGAGAAAATTAGAGAAATGCTTTTGGAACGAGGCATTGATTTGGAAGCGATGAAATCTGATCAAAATATGGCTGATGTAGATGACTTTGATTTTATCTGCCATGTGGCTTTTGATAAAAAGCCTTTGACTCGTAAAGAAAGAGCAAATAATGTAAAAAAACGTGATTTTCTCAGTAAATATAGTGGTGTTGCCAAAGAGGTGTTGGAAGCACTTCTTGATAAATATATGAATACCGGTATTTATGAAATTGAAAAAACCGAAATTTTAAAACTTGATCCGTTCCTGAAGCTTGGTAAACCGGCAAAGATTGCTGAATATTTTGGTGGTAAAGCTGGCTATTTACAGGCAGTTAAGGAACTTGAAGAAGCAATATATGCAGAAGAGGTGGTATAAACTATGAGCAATTTATCAGGATTTGTAAAAAGACTTCGTGACATCATGCG
>CAZOMK010000246.1:0-1496 GCA_964580615.1 uncultured Lachnospiraceae bacterium
ATAATGATGAACACAACAAGTAAAAATATTATTGTTTTCTTCATACAATCCTCCTTGATTGTCATTATTAATTGATAATAATTAGTTTATATGCGTCACCAAATTCATAGTTGGATGCCGTGTATGAATTTTTAAATAAAACTTGATTACCTGAATAATTGTTTGTAGATATAGGGTCAGAAACTGTAAATAGAGCACCGTATGTAGATGTTTTGTTAGAAACAGTTCTATTCGTCATAGTAATTTTCCAATTAGAAATTAATTCTGAAGTGATAACAGAGGATTCAATGTATTTTTCATTGTTCAAATTTGTTTTTAAATTAACGATATTCGTTGTATACGTGTCAGGAACTTCGTATGTTGTTCCGGTAAACACAATAGTATGTGTTTGATTATTAGAATTTTTGAAAGATACAGCGATTCCTTCTGGATTTAATGATAAATAATAAGCTATATCATTAGCTTTATCTTCATCTGTTCCACTTAAATCATATATAGTTACACTTCTACCAAATGCTGACGCAATTCTACTATAGTATGTAAGGACGGGATTTTGAGTTGTGTTGGCAATATATATATTGTCAGCAGATGAATATGTTATAGAAGGAAATAATGTATTAGCTAAGGTTACTGTAAAAGGATCTGCTTGCAATATGTATGAAGTATTTGTTCTTACATCATATTTGGTAGAACTTGTTGTTGCGTCTAAATTTCTCAATATCATAGCCATAGAACAGATAACACAGCCTGCATCATTAATTTTCTTTAGCCAAGATTTTTCCGATATTCCCGAATCAGTTTTGTAAAATAAAATATCAAGATTGTTTGTTGAAAAATTTACCGAAGAAAGTGAAGGATTATTTTGGCAAAAATAAGTAAAATCCTTATAATTGATCGTCAAATACGGTCTGAGGTCTGTTCGGGAGTATTCGGACGAAGCGAAGTAAGCGTATGTTGAACTTGAAGCCGCGCGGAGAAGCAAGCCTTTTTCAATCAAAGCGCTTGACCCTTTCCAAGCCTTAACGATATTTGTTATGTCAAAGGAATATTGCACGGCTGAGGTCAAAGTTTTTGAAACTTGATTTGTTAAATCGTAGCTGATGCCGCATTTGTTATAGGTTATGTTGTCCTCAAGCCAATATCCGGATGAAGCAGCGGTTGGCAAATACTGACTGATAATTAAAGTTGGATTCGTCGTGCTTTTATCGTAACAATACATTGACAGCTTTGCGCTGTATATTTGTCCTGCGGAAATTGACGAGAATACGCTGTTGCCTTGAAGCCCCAAGAATTTCATCGCGGAATAGTAACCGTGCGATCCGCCGACGTATAAATAGTCGGTTGATCCGTAATTTGTTGTTCCGAAATATGAGCTTATTGTGGCATCATGAATTTTCGTGTCGTTAATGGTCACAGTCGGGTCAATTGTGACGGGATAGATGGTAGATGAGGATTCGAGGAAAGCGCGGTCTGCGGTGACGGTGAGCGCGTAACTG
>CAZOMK010000247.1:0-1478 GCA_964580615.1 uncultured Lachnospiraceae bacterium
GCATTTGGTATATCCAAGGTCAAATGAGCTGTTAGCTGATTGTCTTGTTGTGAATAGGTCGTATTGCCTTTGATTTGTAATCCTCTGCGGTCTAAGTCTATGAGGATTGCAAGAAAATCAGCAAAAGTTTTTACTGTAAAGGATCTATTGGAAACAATTTTTAAATCTAATAAATCATTCAAAGTGATTCCTAATATATCACAAAATTTCAAAATTGTTTCTACAGGTGGTTCACTATATCCATTTTCGTAATTTGAATATGAGGAATTACTCAGAGAAAGTTTTGAGGACATTTCACGCTGGTTAATGCCTGCATTTGTGCGGGCTTGTTTCATTCTTTTACCTATTTCAAAATATTCGCCTAATCTCATGTCAAAATCTCCTTTCTAAGATAATGTAACACATAAAGATACAAAAATCAATGTAAATATTACAAGGAAACTAATAAAACGCGTTGACAAATTAAAAATAATGTAATATATTGTTTTTTACAAGAAAACTTGTAAAAATACACAAAACAAAGGAAGGAAGAATAAATGAAAAAAGAAAACTATTTATTAACAGCCGGAGAGGTGGCAGAAACATTAGGCATTTCAAAGGGTCATGCCTACAAGCTCATCAGAGAATTGAATGAGGAATTGCAGAGCAAAGGTTATATGGTAGTTGCCGGGAAAGTACCAAAGGCATTTTGGGAAACAAAATTTTACGGCTACAATCAGACTGCATGAAAGGGGGATAAGTAATGTCTGCTTCAAGAGATGAAAAGACTGGAAAATGGACAGTACAGTGTTATTACGAAAATTGGAAAGGGGAGAAAAAGCATAAGAAGAAGCGGGGATTTGCAACGAAAAAAGAAGCATTAGAATAGCTGTGTGCTGATAAGACAGTAATTTGAGAAAAATTTCAAAATCGGCAACTGCAAACAGGATTGGACAACAAAACAGGCGACATTCAACTTTGGTTGGGTGTCGCCTGTTTTTGTGCTTTTAAGGGTTGAAAAGTGCCTGCTTTTTGTTTTGTAAGGCGAGGATTGTTGGATGAGTGAAAAAGTTATCGTACTCGCATAATCTCGCTATCATGCAGTGAATTACGGCACAATGAACACAGTTTATTAAAAAGCATATTTCTTTGCGGTTTCGTAAATTTACAAACGAAATCGTAAAGTGAATCATCAGGTGTTACGATGTGGAGTTCGTTCAACACAGCAAAAACGATCAAATGGTGTGTGTTCATAAAAAAGTTGCATTATTTTACGGCAAATTTTACCCGACCTATTGAAAAACATATCAAAGCTATGCTATAATGTGTGTACACACCAACATGAGTGGAGGTATAGCAGATGAAAAAGGTATTGTCCTGTGCGTTCAATATGGATAGAGGCTGCGTGTAACTGAAGTTCAACGATGGCAGTATGATTTCCATCCACTGCACTGCCGTGGAAAACGAAGTTGCCGACAATATGTATGAACGGTCTGAGC
>CAZOMK010000248.1:0-1443 GCA_964580615.1 uncultured Lachnospiraceae bacterium
GTATTATATCATTTTTGGCCGTTTTTCGCCTTAAGAATCGAATTCGCAGATTGTTTTACGGAACAGTCCGGAGCCGCGGCAATAAACATCCCCGTGAACAGATGCAAGCGTAAAAACGGAACCGAAGTCCCAAGCCACTTCATGGACGTGGCGAGGATACTCGCCTACGCCGCAGACCGGCCCGTGCAACCCTCGGAGTCGCCGCGCCCGCATACGCAGAAAGTCCGATAAACCCGACTGGATATTCGCAGAACCGTATGGTGTAATGTCACACCGTAAAGGAAAAGCTCTGATGACACAACCGCCACATACCCTGCTTGCCGAGGTCGCCGCGATTCAGTCGATGAACGCGAAGCAGATCCTCGCCAAGTACTCCCGATTCTTCACGGGCAGCGCGACGCGCTGCACCGCGACTCTCCGGCAGGAGGCGATCTACCGCCTCCAGGAGGAGCACTACAACCTCCGCATCTCCGATGCCACGGCCTCCGTCCTCAACGCCTCGCTCGAGAAGCGCGAGGAGATGCGCAAGGGGCGCGAGTCGCTCCTGCCCGGCACCCAGTTCGTCCGGGAGTGGCACGGCGAGAAGCACGTCCTCATCTACCGAGGCCCGAAGCAGTACGAGTACCTCGGACAGACCTACCGCTCGCCTTCGGTGGTTGCGAAGCGCATCACCGGCACGAACTGGAACGGACGCGAGTTCTTCCACCTTCCGTCCCTCAAGAGCATGAAGCAGGAGGACTGACATGGACAGCGCAATTTGGCAGACCACCACCGCAGAGAAGCGATGCGTCATCTACTGCCGCAAGAGCTCGTCGGACGGACTCGACCGCGACTACACGTCCATCGACTGCCAGACGGACACCTGCAAGGCGTACATCGAACGCCACGCGGGCGAGGGCTGGCGGTTCACGGGGCGCGTCTACGCCGACGGCGGGTTCTCCGGCGGAACCACGAACCGGCCCGAGTTCCAGAAGATGATGGACTCCGTCCGCGCCGGCGAGATAGACGTGATCGTCATCTACAAGCTCGACCGCATCAGCCGCAACAAGCGTGACTTCTGGAACCTCGTACACGAGTTCAGGCAGTACAACGTGACCATCGTGACGGCCACGCAGTTCGTCGAGATGCAGACGAGCGGCGGACGCGCCGCGACGGGCGTCCTCATGGACTTCGCGGAGTACGAGCGCGAGATCGACTCCGAACGCATCAACGGGCAGATCCGCGCCGCACGGATGGCGGGACGCTGGGCATCCGCCGCCACGCCCTACGGCTACGGCAAGACTCAACACGCCGAGCTCGTCGTGGACGAGGAGGCCGCGAAGCGCGTCCGGTTCATCTTCGAGAGGTATCCCGTCATCAAGAGCGCGAGGCAGGTCGCCGTCGAGCTTAACGAGCGGTTCGGCGACAAGGAGCCGGGCAAGGCGTGGCGGACGGCGAACGTCT
>CAZOMK010000249.1:0-1441 GCA_964580615.1 uncultured Lachnospiraceae bacterium
CTTCGATCGACAGGCACTTCAAACGAATACAATAACGATAAATCAACAATAAAGGAATATTTATGTTTAAGCTGTTAAAAACAGAAGGCGACGCAAGACGCGGCACAATGGAGACAGTACACGGTACGATTCAAACGCCCGTGTTTATGAACGTCGGAACCTGCGCTGCGATCAAGGGCGGAGTTTCCGCACCTGAACTGCACGAGCTCAATTGCCAAGTCGAGCTTTCGAACACATATCATCTGCACATCCGTCCCGGCGACAAGCTGATCCGCGACATGGGCGGTCTGCACAAGTTCATGAATTGGGACAAGCCGATCCTCACCGACTCAGGCGGATTTCAGGTGTTTTCCCTTGCCGGCTTGCGCCGAATAAAGGAGGAGGGCGTTTATTTTGCGTCCCACATCGACGGTAAGCGCATCTTCATGGGTCCCGAAGAAAGTATGCAGATACAGTCAAACCTCGCCTCAACGATAGCGATGGCTTTTGACGAATGTGTTGCAAATCCCGCCCCCTACGACTACGTCAAGGCGTCAAGCGAACGCACTATCCGTTGGCTCGCACGCTGCAAGGCGGAAATGCAGAGACTTAACTCTCTCCCCGACACGATCAATAAAAATCAGCTTCTTTTCGCCATCAACCAGGGCGGAACCTATGACGATCTGCGTATCGAAAACATGAAAGCCATCAGAGAGATGGATCTTGACGGATATGCGATCGGCGGACTTGCCGTTGGCGAGGAAGCAGACGTGATGTATCATATTCTCGATACTGTCCTTCCCTACGCTCCCACCGATAAGCCGAGATATCTCATGGGCGTCGGCACTCCCGTTAACATCCTTGAGGGCGTCCACAGAGGAATTGATTTCTTCGACTGCGTAATGCCCTCAAGAAACGCACGTCACGGAAATGTGTTCACTTGGCACGGTAAAATGAACGTGCTCAACGAAAAATATATGCGCGATCCTCGTCCCATCGACGAAAATTGCGGTTGCCCCGCTTGCAGACTTCACTCCCGCTCCTACATTCGTCATCTTATCAAGGCGAAGGAGATCCTCGGAATGCGTCTTACGGTGCTCCACAATATGTATTTCTATAACGAGCTTATCCAAAAGATCCGCGACGCGCTCGACGGCGGTTATTTCGAAGAATTTTATCAGAAATACCGTGTAATTCTCGGCGAACGCTCAACCGACTGACCTTTTTAACCTCATTTACCTTGCGGATAAAACCGCTTTGATAAAAATTTTTCTATTACGGAGAAAAAACTATGCTTGCTGACATGATCCTTATCATTGACCTCGGCGGTACAGAAAATGCTGCCATTGCAAGAGAACTTCGAGCTCTCGGTGTTTATTCCGAGATCCATCCGCACGACATAACGATAAAAGCGCTTGAAGCTCTTCCCGGTGTTCGCGGACTCAGTCTTTCCGGCGGTAAG
>CAZOMK010000250.1:0-1435 GCA_964580615.1 uncultured Lachnospiraceae bacterium
GATTATGAAACAAAATCTAATCACAGACGTTGTTCAAGCTATGTTACCTTACTTGAATAACGCACAGACGGAAAAGTTGCAGGAGGTTCTGCAACAGAGTTTATCTCACTACAAGGTAACGGAAGATGATAGCGTACAAGAGATTTCGGAGCAGAACTTGGTTGAGCTGTTCCTATCGGCAAAGCGAATTGAGGGTTGTTCCGAAAAGTCTCTTAAATACTACAATTCAACGATAATGGCTCTGCTTGATGCGGTCGGAAAAGGCGTGAAATACATCGTTACAGACGATATACGCACCTATCTGACCGAATACCAGGCACGAAAGCAATCAAGCAAGGTTACGATTGACAATATACGCAGAATACTGTCGAGCTTCTTTTCTTGGTTGGAAGATGAGGATTATATCCTAAAAAGTCCGGTCAGACGAATACATAAAGTCAAAACCGGGACAAACATCAAAGAAACATACACCGATGAGGCTCTGGAGCTGATGCGAGATAATTGCACCGAGCTTCGGGATTTGGCTATCATTGATATGCTTGCTTCAACGGGTATGCGTGTCGGAGAAATGGTTCTGCTGAATCGTGAGGACATCGACTTCAACGAGCGTGAATGTGTCGTCTTTGGTAAGGGCGATAAGGAGCGTATCGTGTACTTTGATGCCAGGACAAAGATTCATTTGCAGAACTACTTGAACAGCCGTGAGGACGATAACCCTGCTTTGTTTGTTTCCTTGCAAAAGCCACATAACAGGCTTCAAATCAGCGGAATCGAGGTTCGTCTGCGTGAGTACGGCAAACGCTTAGGGTTAGCAAAGGTGCATCCGCACAAGTTTAGGCGAACCCTTGCGACAATGGCAATAGACAAAGGAATGCCCATCGAGCAGCTTCAGCAGCTCTTAGGGCATAGAAGAATAGATACGACCTTGCAGTACGCAATGGTCAAACAGAGCAATGTAAAGATTGCTCATAGAAAATACATTGGATGAGGTGAGAATGATGAGGACAGATTACAAGGTTTTAGGCGACTATATTCAGCTTGTTGACAGGCGAAATAGAGACCTCGCTATTACCAATCTGCTCGGTGTTAGCATCGAAAAGAGATTTATCCCCTCTATTGCTAACATCATCGGCACAGACCTGTCGAGCTACAAGGTAGTTCAGACCGGTCAGTTTGCATACGGTCCTGTTACATCACGAAACGGAGAGAAAATTTCAATCGCCTATCTTGACGGCGAGGATTGCATTATTTCAAGCTCTTATACCGTTTTTGAGGTCGTGAACAAGGACAAGCTTGACCCCGAATATTTGATGCTTTGGTTCAGCAGACCGGAATTTGACAGATATGCTCGTTACAAATCACACGGTAGTGTTCGTGAGATTTTCGATTGGGACGAGCTGTGTATGGTGGAGCTTCCTGTTCCCTCTATTGAGGA
>CAZOMK010000251.1:0-1430 GCA_964580615.1 uncultured Lachnospiraceae bacterium
CTGCCCCAAGAACCGAAAAAATCGGCATAGCCGGATCACTCCAAACTATGCCGATATTTTTCCAAGGAATTAAATCCCTTAGTGAGACACCCTTTTCGGCGGCTTTTTTGTATTTGATCATATTCCGAGGACTGTGGATGCGAACACAAAATAAAGAAGAAGCGAGAGCGCGTCAACGATCGTTGTGATAAAGGGACTTGCCATAACTGCGGGGTCAAGACCGAGCTTTTTCGCGAAAAGCGGCATCATCGCGCCGATCAGCTTCGCTACGATGACGGTGAAAAGCAACGTTATCGCAACGACTGCGGCAACGGCGATCGAAACTCCGCTTCCTAACAGGAGATTGTCAATGAGCAAAATCTTTGCGAACGACGCGATCGAAAGAGTGATGCCGCAGAGCAGGGAAATTCTGAATTCCTTCCAGATTACGGCGAAGAAATTCGAAAAATCGACCTCGTCAAGCGAAATACCGCGAATGACTGTTGCCGACGCCTGACTTCCGGAGTTACCGCCCGTGTCCATCAGCATCGGGATGAACGCCGTCAGCGCGACCTCGGCGGCAAGCGCGCCTTCAAATGATGAAATTATCATGCTTGTGAAGGTTGCGGATATCATAAGTAAGAGCAGCCACGGGATACGTCGCAACCATATTCCTACGACGGACTCGCGCAGATAATGCTTGTCTGTCGGTGTGATAGCCGCCATGATGTCCATGTCCTCGGTGT
The DNA here is from genome assembly GCA_964580615.1 of uncultured Lachnospiraceae bacterium. Lineage (GTDB taxonomy): Bacteria > Bacillota > Clostridia > Oscillospirales > CAG-272 > DTU064. Next base: position 726 of record CAZOMK010000251.1, read on the forward strand.
ATTCCTCGGTGATGACGTCAATAGCGTCGTCAACGGTGACGATACCGATCATTCTATTCTCGGAGTCAACGACGGGGAGCGCCAAAAGGTCATATTTCGAAAGCTGATTTGCAACGAATTCCTTGTCGTCCGTCGTTTTAACGGAGATGACGTTTTCCTCCATTATTTCGCCGATCGTGCTGTCCTGAGCGGAGGTGAGAAGCGTCAAAAGCGACACAACGCCGACGAGAATTCTCTTTTTGTCCGTAACATAGCAGGTGTAGACCGTTTCCTTGTCGATGCCGGCGGCGCGGATTATGTCAAATGCTTCGGAAACCGTCGTGTCAGGATAAAAACGGACAAATTCCGTTGTAAGTATGCTTCCGGCGCTGTCGTGTGGATATTTGAGGATCGCGTTGATGTTGCGTCGCGTGCTTTCGGAAGCGCGCGCAAGAAGCCTGTTTGCGATGCTTGCGGGCATCTCCTCGATTACGTCAACGGCGTCGTCGAGATACATATCCTCGATCAAAAAAGTAAGCTCTTTGTCGGAAAAAGCCGAAAGAAGATCCTCCATGCGGTCGGAATCCATTTCAATGAAAGTGTCCGACGCGAGCAGCTTGGGCAAAAGGCGAAAGAGCAGAAGGAGCATTCTTTCGTCCTCGACCTCGTCGAGAATTTCGGCAATGTCGGCGGGCATCATTTTACTGAATTCGTCATGGATAATAC
>CAZOMK010000252.1:0-1410 GCA_964580615.1 uncultured Lachnospiraceae bacterium
AGTCAAAGCTGGTGTTTGAAGACGACATACCCTGTCGTCTTTCTTTTTTGTTTACGGGAGAGAAAATTCGTTGTATAATAAACCAAAATCAATTTGTGAGGTAACTATGAAACTTTCTGAACTTCATGTCGGTGACAGCTTTACCGACTTTTTCATCCTGAAAAATCTTCGCAATCTGGTCACCAATTCCGGAAAGCCCTATCTTTCCTGTGGATTGGCCGATGCGTCCATGACGGTGGAGGCAAAGGTCTGGGACTATGCCGGGCCGCTGGGACCCGCAGATGAGGGAAAAGTGGCAAAGGTGCAGGGCGTCATGCAGGAATTCAAGGGCGCACCCCAGGTGAAGGTGGAGCGCATCCGGCTGGCCAGTGCGCAGGATCAGTACTCCCTGGATGATCTGGTTCCGGTGGCACCCCTTAATCGGGATGCGGCCTATGCCCGGGTGCTGGAGCTGGTGCAGAGCATGAAAGACACGGACTATCGTGCCGTATGCCAGGAAATGCTCGCACGCCATGGCGAGGGCTTTCGGGCGGTTCCTGCGGCAAAGAGCGTCCACCACGGCTTTGTGGGCGGCCTTTTGATGCACACCGGTTCCATGCTGGAGCTGGCGCAGTTTTTGGCGGGACTTTACAGCAGCGTCATTGACCGGGATCTGCTTCTGGCCGGAACACTTCTGCATGATATTGCAAAGCTGGAAGAGTTTGTTGTATCAGAGCTTGGAATCGTCACAGAGTATTCCGTCAAGGGGCAGCTGCTGGGGCATCTGGTTCTGGGTGCCCAGGAGGTGGCCCAGGTGGCCGGAATGCTGAACATTCCGGAGGAAAAGTCGATCCTGCTTCAGCATCTGCTGTTGTCTCACCATGGGCAGCCGGAGTTTGGTGCGGCAGTGGTTCCCATGTGCGCCGAAGCAGAGCTTCTGACCTATATCGACAACATCGACGCAAAGATGGAGATTTATCGGGAAAATCTGGAAAAGACGGAGCCCGGTACATTCTCTCCCCGTATTTTCGCACTGGAAAAGCGAATTTTTAACCATAGCTGAGAAAACCCCCAGGGCCTGCCGGAAACGGCAAATATGGCCCTGAGGGTTTCGATATGAAAGTTGGATGAAATTGCCGAGAGGATCAGTGGTGGAACAGACGCATACCGGTGAATGCCATGGCAATATGATACTTGTTGCAGCATTCGATCACCAGATCGTCCCGGACGGAGCCGCCGGGCTGGGCGATGACGCTGACACCGGATTTGTGAGCACGCTCAATGTTGTCCGGGAAGGGGAAGAATGCATCGGAGCCAACGGCCACGCCGGTCAGGCTGGCAAGATAGGCCCGCTGCTCGGCACGGGGGAAGCTGGCCGGCTGATGGGTAAAATACTTCTGCCAGTTTCCTTCCCCGATGACATCTTCATAG
>CAZOMK010000253.1:0-1392 GCA_964580615.1 uncultured Lachnospiraceae bacterium
GGCGGATGCTTCGCGGACGAATACCATTGGAAAGACGGTATCGGCCCCAAGGAAAACCGCAAAAAGATAATCAACACACACTGGGGCGGAGTTGTTGAGGACAACAGCTTCGGCACTCATGAATTCATGGAGCTTTGCCGTCAGATCGGCTGTGAGCCCTACATCAACGCAAACCTCGGCTCCGGAACAGTTCAGGAAATGTCCGAATGGATCGAATACATGAACTTCAACGGCGTATCTCCCATGGCGGCTCTCCGCAAGGAAAACGGTCAGGAAAACGCTTGGGGCGTAAGCTTTATCGGTGTCGGTAACGAAAACTGGGGCTGCGGCGGCTCTATGACTCCCGAATATTACGCAAACGAATATCGCCGCTATCAGACCTACTGCCGTAACTACCCCGACGCTCCCCTTTTCAAGATCGCGTGCGGCCCGAACGGCGGCGATCTGCATTGGACTGAGGTTCTCATGCGCGAAGCGGGTCACATGATGGACGGTCTTTCCCTCCATTATTATACAGTTCCCGGTACTTGGGGCAGCAAGGGCTCCGCAACGGCGTTTGACGAAAAGGATTGGTATCGTACCCTTCAGGCTACCCTCAAGATGGAGGATATCCTCAGAGGTCACGAGCGCATAATGGATCGCTATGACCCCGATAAGAGAGTCGCTCTCATCGTTGACGAATGGGGCACATGGTTCGACGTAGAGCCCGGCACAAACCCCGGCTTCCTCTATCAGCAGAACACGATGCGCGATGCTCTCGTTGCCGGCATCAACCTCAACATCTTCAACAAGCATTCCGATCGTGTCAGAATGGCTAACATCGCACAGCTCATCAACGTGCTTCAGGCTGTTATCCTCACAGACGGCGAAAAGATGCTCCTCACTCCCACATATCACGTCTTTAAGATGTATTCCTGCCACCAGGATGCAACTCTCGTATCCTCCTTCATCGAAACAGAGGACATCGGAGTTGAGGTTCCCGAACATCAGCATCATCATTTCGGTCCCGGCAGACGCGGCCCGAAGGGAGGCGTTCAGGTTCCGGATCTTCACGAATCCGCATCTATCGACGCAGAAGGCAACCTCAACATCACAGTATGTAACCTCTCTCACGAGGACGAGGCTTACATCGAAGGCATCCTTGTCGGTCACAAGGCGGCTTCCGTTGAGGCTGAAATCATCACAAACAAGATGGACGCGTTTAATACGTTCGACGCTCCCGATACCGTTAAGGCAGAGCCCTTTGACGGCGTTGAGATCACAGACGAAGGCATCTCTTTTGAGCTTCCCGCTTGCAGCGTAGTTCGTATTACCGTAAAGAAGTAAGCTTGACTGAAACCGAATCAAATCGTCCGCTCTGTAAGAGATGTCTGCTTTCCGAAATTGACCGCG
>CAZOMK010000254.1:0-1389 GCA_964580615.1 uncultured Lachnospiraceae bacterium
ACGTGCGATAGCGACACGCTGCATCTGACCGCCCGACATCTGATTGGGCTTTTTGTTGAGCTGATCGGCAACACCGACCTGCGTAAGCGCTTCTGTCGCGCGTCGGCGTCTTTCCGTTTTGGAAACGCCCGAAAGCGTAAGCGCAAGCTCTACATTTGAAAGCACGGTCTGGTGCGGAATAAGGTTATAATTCTGAAAGACAAAGCCAATGGAGTGATTTCTGTACGTATCCCAATCCGCGTCCTCAAAATCCTCCGTGCGTCTTCCGTCTATGGAAAGCTCGCCCGACGTATAGCGGTCAAGACCGCCGATAATGTTGAGAAGCGTTGTTTTTCCGCAGCCGGACGGACCGAGAATAGCAACAAATTCGCTCTTTCGGAATTCAACGTCTATTCCCGAAAGCGCGCGAACGGTAAAATCATCAGTACCGTATTCTTTGACGATATTTTTCAGTCTTAACAAGGGTTTTTCCTCTCTTTTTTCAGTATATTATATATGATACGACACTGTAAGTGTCATTGTCAATACGCTTCATTTTATCAACAACGTGAATTTTCACATTGTTTACATTTCTTTTTGCATGATTTTGCCTTGCAAATCGGCACTCGCGGTAATATAATGACAGTTATGATATTCCAAAGCTCACGGAGGATATTTATGCCGCTTAAAGTCTCACTCAAGGAAAAATACGCGCCGTATTTTAAGATAGGCGCCGCCGTAAATCCGTATCTTACTGCTCGCTTCGACGAGCTTATCGCAGAGCATTTTTCATCTTTGACCTGCGAAAACGAGATGAAGCCCTCCGAGCTTCATCCGACACCGAACAAATACACCTTCGAAAACGCCGACATCGTTGCCGATTTTGCCCGCAAAAACGGCATTTCCATGCGCGGTCACACCTTTGTCTGGCACAATCAAACGCCGTCTTGGTTTTTCTATTCCGCATCGGCGGACTTGCTGACGGAAACGCTGAAAAGCCACATACAGACTGTTTTCTCGCGTTATTCCGACGTCACATACGCATGGGACGTCGTTAACGAGGCCGTAAACGATCATCCTGACGGTGGACGTCTGCGCGCAAATTCGCCGTATCTGCCCATTCTCGGAGATGATTATCTGCATAACGTTTTCAAGCTTGCAAGGTCGATAATTCCAGAAAGCGTCGAGCTTGCATACAACGACTACAACGAATGTGATCCGCTGAAACGGTCACGCATAATCGACACGATCAAAAGCATAAACCGCGAAGAAAAGCTCGTTTCCGTCATCGGTATGCAGTCGCATTGGCGGATCGGTGAGCCGTCGCTCGACACAATAAAGGAGACGATCGAGCTGTATGCCGCGACGGGCTGTAAAGTACAGATCACGGAGCTTGACGTATCAATGCAC
>CAZOMK010000255.1:0-1387 GCA_964580615.1 uncultured Lachnospiraceae bacterium
ATGTAATTTGTCCGCCGATATCCAAAGAAGAGAATTTAATTTTTATATTAGAATTATTTTCGTTATATGCCATAAAAGGAAAATCGTATGCAATGTATATTCCCAATGCAAAATTAGGAATCAGCATAAAATCCAAGCTCGCTTTAATATACGGAATGAGTAAATTTTCGCCAAAATTTTTCTTTAATTCTTTATAATTATATTTTTCCAATTCTTTTTTGCCATAAATAACGCTAGATAATTTATTTCCGCCTAACGGGAATTTAATTCCGCCACCAAATCCTATCGATAAAAATATTACATCTATTTTTGGAATAAAACCCAAACTAAAACTGTCGAAAGTTATGCTGCCGTTTATTCTGTTGTTTTTTTCTTTATAAGCGTAAATGTCTCTTTGATAACCTACCTCTAATGACAAACCGAAAGAAATAAACGAAAAGTCCCAATAATAATTCGGTTTTAAATATATTCCAAATTCAAAACCGCCGTTTGGATGTTTATCTGAATCTCCTTGAAAGAATCCTATTCCCGCTCCAAGTGGCACGGCTAAATCCGCTCCGAATCCTTTTTTGGCAAACAAACTCGGACTTATGCCTATAATCAAGAGAGCGGATATTAAAATAATTTTTTTCATTAATTATTCCTCAATTATTACTATGAAATACTATTTATATTATGTTAATTATACGATAATATATAGTAAAAATCAATAAAACCCATGCTATTTTTCAAGCACAGGTTTTTTTAATTAGATAATTTTATTAACTAATCTTAATTAAAAAATGGCAGCATATAAACACTCGCCGGTTCCACCGTTTTCTGGACTATTTTGATAATTGTCAGCGTTGGCATGTATAACCAAAGATTTTCCTTTTAAATCGGAAAATTTAATCTTCAAACTTATAACCGTTTGATTTATGCTTCCGTCAGCATTTACCGTCAAAGCTTCCAAATCGCCTCTATGTCCGTTTCCTTGTGGACCTGTGTGTGTTTTGGTGTTTTCTGGGTCCCAGTGTCCGCCCAATCCTCCACCTATTACTAAATTACCACTGGTGTCTTTAGTAGGTATTAGAGAATTTTTCTCATGCAAATGAAAACCAACTTGCCCAGGGTTTGCAGTTAAACCAGAGGCTTTTACAGTTATGGATATTCCACCTGCAGTTTCAGTAACCGTTATAGTTCCGACCGTTTTACCAGCACCTTTTTCGTTTAGTTCCACCATATTTTTGGTAATGGAATTTGGTTTCGCTTGAGCAAAACATAAAACCGATACGGCGCTCAAAATGAAGAAAACTTTTAAAATTTTATTCATATGCTTTCTCCTCCTTTTAAATAATTGAATTTTGTATAAACTATATAACTCATTGTTTTTTTAAATCGTAAAAAT
>CAZOMK010000256.1:0-1385 GCA_964580615.1 uncultured Lachnospiraceae bacterium
ATACTAAACAATAATACTATAGAAATATTTAATGTCAATTATCGCTTTTAATAATAGTTTTACGACTTTGTAGCTTTTATATTCAAAACAGGTTTTAATCTATCGACTATATTAGCCGTAGGTTCTATTAATTCTTCTATCTTTTTTGAATCTTTATAAGCTTGCGGAGCTTCGTCCAAAGTATATTGACAAATACTGCTTGAATAAATGCCTTTCATAGAATCTATAAAATCTTGCATATCTATCATACTCTTTGCTTGAGTTCTTGACAATACTCTTCCCGCTCCATGAGGCGCAGAGCAATTCCAATCTTCATTGCTTTTACCTTCGCATATTAATATACCGTCTCTCATATTGAACGGTATAATCATTTTTTCTTTTTCATAACTTCTGATAGCGCCTTTTCTTATAATAAAATCTTCAAAATCGATAAAATTATGAACCGACTCGAATTTATCTTCCAAAGTAATATTTAATTCTTTTGTAATTATTCTTAATATGGTTTCTCTGTTTATTTTCGCATAATATTGAGCGATAACCATATCGATACAATAATTAAACATAGCCTCTTTTTCCAAATAATATTTTTCCGATTCGTTTTGAATTTTTTCGTTTATTTCGTTATATTCTTTATATAGTCTTTCAAATTCTTCGGGGTCTTTCTTTTCTCTTACAAGTTCTATATTTTCAAAAAACCATGCGGCGGAATCTATTTTTCTTTTATTTTTATCCACATGATAATTGCAAACTCTCGTCCCAAAATTCCTCGAACCAGAATGTATGGTTAAATAATAATCGTTATTGTCGGACGCTCCCATTTCGATAAAATGATTTCCTCCTCCGAGAGTTCCTAAAGACCCATAAAATTTTCTAGATTCTATGTGAATTTTATCGCACATTTTTATTATATATTTGCTGTCTACTTCCAAAGGTGCAAAATCGGTATTATATCTTTTATTATAATTTATAGTAAATCTCTTTATCAATTCGCTTAACTCTTCCGTGTTAAAGAGTCCGTTTTGTCCTTTCTTATGAGTTCCTCTACCCATTGGAATAACATTCTTTATTTTTTTATCAATATCTTCCAAAGGCATATTTTTTATTTCCTCTCCCAATTTGGCGCATAGCATACCGCAGCCTATATCGACTCCGATATGAAACGGATTTACTCTATCTGTAAGCGGCATCGTAAAACCTATAACTATGCCTTTACCAAAATGAGTGTCGGGCATTATTCTAACTTTTGTATTTTCCGTAGCTTTTTCATTTAAAATATTTTGTATAAGAGTATAAGAATCTTCTTCTATATCTTCTGCAAATATTTTACAATCTTTATTATATTTTCCTTCTAATTTTTTTCCATCCAAATCAATCAAAACAATATC
>CAZOMK010000257.1:0-1380 GCA_964580615.1 uncultured Lachnospiraceae bacterium
GGCGTGAGCTGTCGGGGACGTTCCGGAGCCGGCTTCGTTTGTGAGAACGCCGCGAGTAACGCCGTATCTGACGGCACGAGATACGGCAAAGCCGCCGATCCCGCCTGCCGCAGACGAAAAATCAAAGGCTTCGTCAAATATGCGATGCGTCACCGCTCCGATAAGCTCGCTGTGACCGAAGATGACGGCAGTGCACATAAATATATACAGCAGTGAGATGGCGGGTATGAGCTTGACTGTCAAAGAAGAAATTCTCCTTGCGCCGCCCGAAACGATCATTGCCGTCAGCACCGCGGAGACGATTCCCGTGACTATGCAAGGGATTCCGAGCGCAAGCTCTGCCGAGCGTGCGGCGGCGTTAACTTGAAGAATATTGCCGACGGTTATTGAATTGATCACGCACAGGACGGCGAAGCCTGCGCCCAGCTTTGCGCCGAGTTTGCCACGTATTCCGTCCTTGATGTAAAACGGCGCGCCGCCGTAAAAGCCGTTGTTGTCTCTGCGGCGAAAGCGCACCGCAAGCACTGTTTCGGCGTATTTTACAGACATCGCGACAATCGCGGAGCACCACATCCAAAATACAGCTCCCGCACCTCCTGCGGCGATTGCGGCTGTCACTCCCGTTATGTTGCCGACGCCGAGCGTCCCCGCAAGTGCCATTGAAGCGGCACGAATCGGAGATATCCCGTCGTGCTTTTGCGTGAACATGAGACGAAATGCTTTGATCGGATGAAATATGTAAAAAAAGCGCAGTTTTGCACCGATTATTACTCCGGCTGCCAAAAGCACTGTCGGCATCAGGGTGCCGAAAAATGATGTTACAGACTCGATTATCATTGCCTTTTTCCGTTATAAGCGTTGGTTTGTGCTCATATATATGCGATCAATTGCCCGTTTATGCTTTAATAAACGCTTTTTTCTTCAATTTAATATAATACATGAAAGAAAAACGACCGACAGTGCCCCGTCTGCTGCGGTATATGTAAACTAAATGTGAACATTGAAAAATACACTTGATTTTTTCGTTGAGTGAGGCTAAAATAATACCATAAGTTAGCACTCGTTGCTTTTGAGTGCTAACCAAACTGAAGTGAATACACTGAAAAATCATAAAATAACAGGAGGAATTTCAATGAAACTCGTACCTCTTTTTGATCGCGTTGTAGTTAAGGCGGTTGAAATCGAAGAAACAACAACATCAGGCATCATTCTCCCCGGCTCTGCAAAGGAAAAGCCGCAGATATTTGAGGTGGTTGCAGTAGGCCCCGGCGGTGAGATCGAGGGCAAAACAACAACGATGACAAGCGTAGTCGGTGACCGTGTTATCATTTCCAAGTATGCAGGCACCGAGATCAAGCTTGACGGCGTTGAATATAATAT
>CAZOMK010000258.1:0-1365 GCA_964580615.1 uncultured Lachnospiraceae bacterium
TCCGACGAGCGCATCCCCGCTTATCGCGACCGTTGGCTCTCCGCCGTATCCGCTTTCGAAGAAATCTACGGCGCCGACAGAGACGCCGCGCTTTTCTCCGTTCCCGGCAGAAGCGAGATCATGGGAAACCATACAGACCATCAGCAGGGGCGCGTCATCGCCGCTTCCATCACGCTTGACTGCATCGCTGTCGCTTCGAAGCGCGACGATTCCGTCATCAGGATCAAGAGCGAAGGCTTCCCCGAGGATGTTGTAAACATCGCAGAATACACGTCGCCCGTTGAAAGCAACTTCTTCCGTTCGGAGGCTATCATCGCAGGCGTTGCGGACGGCTTCCGCGAATCCGGTCTGTCCGTCGGCGGCTTCGACGCATACACGACGTCAAACGTGCTCAAGGGATCGGGACTTTCTTCCTCCGCCGCTTTTGAGGACATGGTCGGAAATATTCTTTCCCATTTCTACAATAACGGCTCCGTTTCCGCAACAAGCATCGCAAAGATCGCGCAGTACGCGGAAAACAAGTTCTTCGGCAAGCCTTGCGGTCTCATGGACCAGATGGCGTGCGCTTGGGGCGGTCTTATAACGATCGACTTCGAAAACAAAAACGCTCCCGAAACGGAAGGTCTCGGCTTCGATCTCACGAAGAAGGGCTACTCCCTCTGCATCACCGACACAGGCGGAAACCATGCCGATCTTAACGCGGATTACGCGTCCGTTCCCGCCGAGATGAAGGCTGTCGCAAAGCTTCTCGGTCACGAGGTGCTTTGCCACGTTACATACGAGCAGCTCATCGAAAATGCTTCCGCCATCCGCCGCGAATGCGGAGACAGAGCGTTCCTTCGCGCTGTTCATTTCGTCCGCGAAACGGCTCGCGTCGCAAAAACAGCTGATATCCTTCGCCGCGACGAGCTTGACGGCTTCCTTTCCGCAATTCTCGCATCCGGTGACTCAAGCTACAAGTACCTTCAAAACGTATACACAGTCAAAAACGTTGAGGAGCAGGGCCTTTCTCTCGCGCTTTGCATCACCGAGGGCTTCCTCGCAGACAAAAAAGCCGCTTGGCGCGTTCACGGCGGCGGCTTCGCCGGCACCGTTCAGGCGTTTGTTCCGAGCGAATACGCCTCCGATTATCGCAGTCTGATGGATTCCGTATTCGGTGAGGGCGCTTGCATGGAGCTTCGCATCAGAAGCGCGGGCGCTGTCAAGGTGTTTGAATAATGAGCGAAAAAACGAGCAATAAAAAGCCGAACATTAAGCTGTACATCATCTTCGCCGTCGTTGTCATCGTTATTTTCGGCGCGTATCGCGTTGTAGTTTCCGCGGTTGATCAGGGACGGATCGCTCCCGTCTTTTACTCTGTAATGA
>CAZOMK010000259.1:0-1365 GCA_964580615.1 uncultured Lachnospiraceae bacterium
CGGTCACTACAATCCCAGAACAGGTGGAAGGCTCTGTTCTGGGATTGTAGTGACCGATCTCGTCGATGAATCTGCCGTCGCGAGGGAAGCGGGAATCCGCTACTACGATACGGTATGTGGGCTGCTTCTTTGCGCCTGTGCGCTTAAGTCTGATTTTAACTGCCATAATTTCCTCCAAGAAATTTGTTTTTTATATATTTTTTATTAAACCACCCGGTTAAAAACCGAAGGGAAGTTTACCTTTTTTGCCGGCTCGACGCATCATTTTCGATGCTTCCTTGCCTGTCATTTGCTTCATCATCTTTTTCATCGCTTCAAACTGCTTCAAAAGACGATTCAGCTCCTCTACCTTTGTGCCGCTTCCGGCGCAAATGCGCTTTTTTCTCGATGCATTGATGATTTCGGGACGTCTGCGTTCTGCTTCCGTCATCGAAAGGATCATTGCTTCCGTATGAGCAAGTGCCTTTTCGTCAACCTTTACGTCCTTGAGCTGGGACTGATTCATGCCCGGAATCATGCCGAGCAGGGATTCTATCGAGCCCATGCCCTTGATTTGATTGAGCTGATCGAGGTAATCGGAAAGGGTGAAGGTTTGAGTACGCATTTTTTGCTCAAGCTCCGCAGCCTGCTTTTCGTCGAACTGCTGTTGAGCCTTTTCGATGAGAGTGAGCACGTCTCCCATGCCGAGTATACGTTGAGCCATTCTGTCCGGATGGAAGGGCTCGATGAGATCAAGCTTTTCTCCCGTACCGATGAATTTGATCGGCTTGCCCGTTATATGACGGACGGACAGTGCCGCACCGCCTCTTGTGTCACCGTCAAGCTTTGTCAGTATAACGCCGGTGATATCGAGAAGATCGTTAAACGATTTTGCAACGTTAACGGCGTCCTGACCCGTCATAGAGTCGATAACAAGAAGGATCTCCGTTGGGGACGTTGCTTCCTTGATGAGTCTCAGCTCCTCCATCAGCTCCTCGTCGATATGCAGACGACCCGCCGTATCAAGGAAAAGAATGTCGTTTCCCTGACGCTCCGCCTCGCGAAGCGCGGCTTTGGCGATCTCGACGGGAGAAACGCTGTCTCCGAGGGTGAACACGGGGACATCTATCTGCTCTCCGAGCACTTGAAGCTGCTTGATTGCCGCAGGACGGTACACGTCGCAGGCGGCGAGCATGGGACGCTTGCCCTCGCGCTTTTTGTACATGGCGGCGAGCTTTGCACAGTGCGTCGTTTTTCCCGCGCCCTGAAGTCCGCAGACCATCACGACTGTCGGCGGCTTAGGAGAAATATTGAGCTTTGAAACGCTTCCGCCCATGATGGCGGTGAGCTCCTCATCAACTATTTTAATGATTTGCTGTGCGGGAA
>CAZOMK010000260.1:0-1362 GCA_964580615.1 uncultured Lachnospiraceae bacterium
GGATTACCTTAAGATCCTTTCTCTCGCTCCCGAAGTACTTTAACGGAGGAATTCGGTAATGATGAAGAAAACACTTAATATTAGGACCGATGATACCGTAGTAGTTATCTCCGGTAACGATAAGGGCAAGCGCGGTAAGGTAATCGCAGTTTCTCCCAAGGAAAACAAGGTTATCGTATCTGGTGTGCACATCGTTCATAAGCACACAAAGCCGAGAAGACAGGGTGATGCAGGCGGCATCATCGACGTAGAAGGCGCAATCTATGCGTCTAAGGTACAGCTCTGGTGCCCTAAATGCGAAAAGGGCGTCAGAATCAAGCACAAGTTTACCGAAGGCAAAGACGGCAAACAGTCCAAGGTTCGCGTCTGCGCTAAGTGCGGCGAAGAACTTTGATCGGAGGCAAGGTAAATGGCAACTGCAAGATTAAAAGTAACTTATAAAGAAGAAATCGCACCGGCTCTTATGAAGAAATTCGAGTACAAGAGCCCGATGCAGATCCCTAAGCTCGAAAAGGTAGTCGTAAACGTAGGCTGCGGCGATGCTAAGGACAATGCGAAGGTTATTGATAACGTAATCGCAGAGCTCTCTCAGATCACGGGACAGAAGGCTGTTCCCACAACTGCAAAGAAGTCTGTCGCAAACTTCAAGCTCCGTGCGGGCATGAAGATCGGCGCGAAGGTAACACTCCGCGACGATACAATGTACGAATTTATCGATAAGCTCTTCAATTTCGCTCTTCCGAGAGTAAGAGACTTCAAGGGAATCAATCCTAACGGCTTCGATGGTCGCGGAAACTACGCGCTCGGCCTTAAGGAACAGCTTATATTCCCTGAAATCGAGTACGACAAGATCGATAAGATCCGCGGTATGGACATCGTTTTCGTAACGACGGCAAATACCGATGAAGAAGCAAAAGAGCTGCTCACTCTTATGGGCGCTCCCTTTGAAAAAGAATAATTAAAGGGGAAACAGAAAATGGCAAAAACAGCTATGATCCTGAAACAGCAGAAGCCAGCGAAGTTCTCTACTCGTAGATACAATCGCTGCAAGATCTGCGGACGCCCCCACGCTTATCTTCGCAAATACGGCATCTGCCGTATCTGCTTCCGTGAACTTGCTTATAAGGGCCAGATCCCGGGCGTAAAAAAGGCATCCTGGTAAGACAATTACCGAACAAAACCCAACTGTCCGGCAGGAAACGCGGCAAATGCCGCGTTTGACCGCGGGTAGGCAGCCGCAGGGAATGCGGCAGCAAGATAAAAATTAACTTGCATAAGGAGTTTAATTAACATGCAAATGTCAGACGTAATCGCCGATATGCTCACTCGCATCAGAAATGCAAACAATGCAAAGCATGCGAC
>CAZOMK010000261.1:0-1349 GCA_964580615.1 uncultured Lachnospiraceae bacterium
AGAAACGATCGGCGCACGTCTCCGCGGTAAGATCAAGGTCGAATACGCATATCAGACGCTCGATAAGCTTCCCGCAGGCTTCACTGTTCCCGAAGGAAGAATCAAGCCTTGGGGTACATCTCATGCGCTTCTTTGCGCTGCCGATGTTGTCGGTAATGATAAATTCGCAGTCATCAACGCAGATGACTTCTACGGACGCGAAATGTATGAAAAAATTGCCGAATTCCTCCGCAATCTCAAGGACAGCGAAGAAAATAAGTTCTGCATGGTGGGATATGTGCTCAACAATACCCTCTCTCCCAACGGAACTGTAACTCGCGGACTTTGCCAAACAAACGACGAAGGCAAGCTCGTTTCTCTCGTTGAAACCTTTAAGATCCAGCCCAACACGAACATTCCCGAAGGCGCAGAATCCTTTGAAAATGGCGAATGGGTACCGCTCGACAAAAACAGCATCGTTTCCATGAACTGCTGGGGTATGACAAGCGCTATTTTCCCTGAGCTTGAGGCTGACGTTGTTAAGACTCTCTCGAATCCCGACAGAGATCCGCTCAAGTGCGAAGCGCTTCTTCCCACCGCAGTGTTCAATATGATCTCCGAGGGCAAGTGCACTGTTGATATGCTTACAAGCAACGCGCATTGGTACGGAGTAACAGTACGCGAGGATAAGCCGACTGTTGCCGCAGGCATCAATGAGCTTATCGAAGCGGGTGTTTATCCCGAAAATCTCTGGGCATAATCATTTGATCAATAATTGAAAGTGAGGAAAATGCACTATGGCAATTCTCGTCTCCGGCGGAACAGGATTTATCGGTTCGCATACTGTCGTCGAGCTGCTTAATGCAGGCTATGATGTTGTTGTGTTCGATAATTTTTACAACAGCAAGGCTTGCGTTATCGACAGAGTAAAGAAGATCGCGGGCCGCGATTTTAAGTTCTACGAAGCCGATATGCTTGATGAAAATGCGCTTGACCGCATTTTTAACGAAAATGAGATCGAAGCGGTTATTCATTTTGCTGGCCTTAAGGCTGTCGGTGAATCTTGCGCGATCCCGCTGAAATATTACTATAACAATATTACAGGTACGATAAAGCTTTGTGAGGTAATGGCAAAGCACGGCTGTAAAAAGATAGTTTTCTCATCCTCGGCAACTGTTTACGGCGAGCCCGAAAAGGTGCCGATGCAGGAGGATTTCCCCACATCGGCAACAAATCCTTACGGCGAAACAAAGCTCGTCATCGAGCGTATCCTTTCCGACCTTTGCGCGTCCGATAAGGAGTGGAGCGTTTCCTGCCTCCGTTACTTTAACCCCATCGGCGCACACAGAAGCGGTCTTATAGGAGAGGAT
>CAZOMK010000262.1:0-1344 GCA_964580615.1 uncultured Lachnospiraceae bacterium
GCACAGGTAAAAGGCACACGGCCGTCGCGGGCGTTGCTTCGCAGAATTGAAGCAGCAGCTGCGTATTTAAAGGAAAATCCCAAAACCATTGCGATTGCTTCCGGTGGACAGGGACCACGAGAAGATATAACAGAGGCTCAGTGTATTTCCGAAACGTTGATGCATATGGGGATTGAGAAATATCGTATTTTAATTGAAAATACTTCTGTAAGTACATGGGAAAATCTGATGTATTCAACGGAGATGGTAGGGAAGAACCATTCATTTGTGATCGTTACAAATGGTTTTCACGTGTATCGTGCTGTAAAAACAGCGGAAAAATTAGGCATAGATCAAGTGAGCGGACTGGCAGCGGGAGAAGAGCTGGTTTTGCTTTTAAATTATTATGTAAGGGAATTTTTTGCATGGATGATGTATAGGAGGCGAAAGAGATGATTTATTTAACATCCGACCTGCATGGATGCTTTCAGGAATTTAAAAAACTATTGGAGTATGTTCATTTTAATGAAAATGATTTTTTATACATCATTGGGGATGTTCTAGGGCGTGGTATAGAACCGATTCCTTTGCTTCAATTTGTTATGGAACATAAAAATATGGAATTGCTTATGGGAAATCATGAACAAGCTTTTTTGTGGAATATGGATGAAAATACAAGCACATTTTCCGAGGCACAGGTTCGTGAATTGTGGATGAAGCATAGCGGTCCGGAAGGCTATGAACAGTATATGGCACTGGATGAAAATGAGAAGGAACACATATTGAGCTATTTGAAAAAATGCCCGAAATATAAGATTATAGGGAACAATATTTTGGTTCATGCGGGCATTCAAACAAAAGGAATTGCATACCATTCGTTAAAAGAGTTGATGAATCAGCAAAAATCCGATAAAATGTTATGGCAGACCAAAGAATTTTATGCAGAGCCGATGATACTTTCGGATGATTCGGTACGAGTATTTTTTGGTCATATGTTTTCTTTAATCATTCGGCAAGATTGTGGTGAACCATTGGATTCAACTGAAATCTGGAAAGATGCACATCGCGTAGGTCTGGATTGCGGATACGCTTTTGGTGGGAAAATGGTTTTATATTGTCTGGATAATGATGATGTACATTATCTGACGAGTTCCGGTGAATTGTATACGAGAAAATCAGACGGAATGAAAACAATATCAATTTAATGTGATAAATAAATGAAGAAAACACTTGATTTTAAGAAAATTATCGTGTAATATTGTTCGGGTACACACAAATGTATTTTATACACGGACATTAAAAAGAAAATATAAAGGGGACTTGACAATGGAAAAGAAATTAAGAGTGGGAATACTTGGAGCGACA
>CAZOMK010000263.1:0-1331 GCA_964580615.1 uncultured Lachnospiraceae bacterium
TAGAAGCTCTTGAGATCGATTGCAATGTATGTGCGTTGTTTCATCTTCTTTGCCTCCTTCATGAGTTAATAGAGTATTCCTTTAGAAATTAGCTCTTGAACAATGTCATCGTGTTCGGATAACTGCCTAGACACAATTTTCAGATAAATCAGCATATACTCAATTTCCTCTCGACATAAAGAAACGGAGAGGTAGTTGGCGGTTAATGCACCGTCATCCCAGAAATTCACTTGCCACTCCAAGTCAATATCTGCAATTTCATATCCGGGACGGACATAAACGAGGCGAGGATTGTTCCGTAAATCCTCTTTGGGATTGAGTTTGAAAACAAAGTCCGGCTCAATGCACGAAAACTCTGTTGGCTCACTAAGTTGATCATTGAGTAGCTTTTCCAAATCTTCGGACAAACTATCAATTTCTCGTGCAAGCAGAACTTCTTCGTATTCTTTATGATAATTCAGCCACGGTTCTGAACAGAAGGAGAAGTCTACCTTACACCATACATCGTCACAATTACTCTGGTTTGTTTTTCTATATTGCTGGATTCTCAGGCTGACGATAATTCCATCTAAATTAAGTTTAAGCCACATCGTAATTCACCTCATTCTTGGTCTATACATCACATTTGGAGACTATCCTCATGTGTATTTTCCCAATCGTAAACCGGTGAAGAAATGCTGGGATCTAATACACCATACGGATCGTCAACTATTTCAAACGCATCAGGAGAATAGAAGTAGCAACAGTAGCTTTCGTCCAATACAAGAAACAACCCGTCCGTATCAAAGCCGATTGCCTTGTATTCTTTTCCGTATAATAGCTCAATTACTTCATCATCGTAATCGTGCGTTATGCACCGGACGATTGCCTCGTGTTTATTTAGTACATTATCGCAATCCTCAACGACCTCGAAGTCCTCAATCGGAATAAAATCGTTAACCTCGCAATCTTCGCCTTTCACATGAAGACTTGTGCGTTCTCCTTCCCAATATTCCAGAAAATACGCATTATAGAGATACCCATGTATAAACTGAAACTTTGGCTCACGATTGCATTTGCGATCAGTGCAGTCACGGCAGTATTTATAAGACGAACCGCAATCGGTTAGCTGATAATGCTCCTGATCACCAATAAATCTAACAATCGCAGATTTCTTCATTTTGATACCTCCTATGCGCCAAGTAAACTCTGGTCGAATGCGAACAGAGCCTCGTTGATTTCAAAAACATTGTAGTTTCCGTTCTCAATGAAATACTCAATGATGATGTCAAACTTGTTGGAGTGAGAGAGTGCAAAGCCAGCCTTCATGAGCATATCCTTCGTCTCATCCA
>CAZOMK010000264.1:0-1322 GCA_964580615.1 uncultured Lachnospiraceae bacterium
CTTTTCATCGGTCCATGTGACAACATAACCGCCGACGGAGATACAGATCTTCTTGTCGGCACTATGGTTGACAGAACAGAGTTCGAGGAAGAAAACGACAGAGTTCAGGAGCGCATTGATGCGGGCGATATAACGCTTCGTCTTGCAACTGCAACTCCCGTTCTGCTCGGTATCACCAAGGCGTCGCTTATGACAGAGTCCTTCCTGTCCGCCGCGTCCTTTCAGGAGACGACGAAGGTACTTACGGAAGCCGCTATCCGCGGTAAGGTTGACCACTTGCTCGGACTTAAGGAAAATGTCATCATCGGTAAGCTCATTCCCGCAGGTACGGGTATGGAGCGCTACCGCAACGTCGAGATCGAACGCACCGACTCCAGCTCCGAGACGATGCTCAATCTTCTTGCGGGTAACCGCGTCGCTGTTGACGATAACGTCAACGATGACGACGATGACCTGCTCGATCGCATCGACGACGATGAGGATTTCGACGATGAAATCGACGAGATCCCCCCCGTTGACGATGATGATGACGACAATTTTGATGATGACGACGATGATTTTGACGACGGCATCTCGGATGATGAATACGCAGATGCAATAGACAAGATCCTTGAACGTCAGCTCGGCCTTGATAAGTAATAATTTTACGAAAAAAGAAGCACTTGCGGTGACGGCGTCGTATCATTGACGGATAATTTTCGCTTTGATAATTGACAGGTCAACGCATCGCGCCGAGCCCCCGTATTATAAACAGAAAGAGCAAACACACAGGATGAAAATCTTGTATGTTTGCTCTTTTTTCTTGTCTGTTGGAGTATTTTTCAAAAAAAGCGAGCTTTACGCGAGGTCGTTTTGTGAAATAGAGAAAAAATTGAAGATAATAAAATATCTCTTGACAATCCGTGCGCGTTGGGATATAATCTATGGTGCGTATCTGTGACCGGGGTGTTTTGCGCTTATTTGCCGAAATGCCGCGATTTCAGCCGCCACGAAACGCATTGCATGACTCTGCGGTCATCGTCTTCCAGAGAGCGTGCAGCATAAACTATTTATTACTACTAAAGAAGGAGGAATGAGATGCCTACCTTTAACCAGCTTGTTAAGCAGGGACGTAAGGACAAGGTTTATAAGTCCAAGGCTCCGATGCTCCAGACGGGTTTTAACTCCCTGAAGAATCGCGCAACAGACCAGAGCGCTCCTCAGAAGCGCGGTGTTTGCACCAAGGTCACAACAACAACACCTAAGAAGCCTAACTCCGCTATGCGTAAGATCGCGAGAGTTCGTCTTACAAACGGTCTTGAAACAACGACTTATATCCCCGG
>CAZOMK010000265.1:0-1317 GCA_964580615.1 uncultured Lachnospiraceae bacterium
GTATTACTATATGATAGAATCAATTTATAAGAATACAGTCTCTTTACCGTGTCGGAGGAACAATATGAGTTTAACTGAATTTATAAGCCAAATGATGGACAGCCCGATGTTGATGGTGTCTACCGTTTTGACCTTGGGAGTCATACTTGTTAACGGTTGGACAGACGCACCGAATGCCATCGCCACCTGTGTTTCGACACGTGCGATCGAGGTTCGTAAAGCCATAATAATGGCAGCGATATTTAATTTTCTCGGCGTCCTCGTAATGACGTCGATCAATGCATCCGTCGCATTTACCATATATAATATGGTCGATTTTGGCGGAGATTCGCAGCTCGCGTTGATCGCGCTTTGCGCGGCTATGGCTGCCATAGTCGTTTGGGCAACCGCCGCTTGGTATCTGGGCATCCCGACAAGCGAAAGCCACGCGCTTATCGCGGGCATTTCGGGAGCCGCCGTCGCAATACAAAACAGCTTTTCCGGTATCAACGGCTCCGAATGGATCAAGGTTATCTACGGAATATTCCTCTCAACGATCCTCGGCTTCATTTTAGGCTTTATCTCGTCTAAAATCACCGTTTTGATCTTCAAAAACAAAAATCGCCTGAAATCCGAGAAATTCTTCTCCGGTGCACAGGTCGCGGGCGGCGCTGCCATGGCGTTTATGCACGGCGCCCAGGACGGTCAGAAGTTCATGGCAATTTTCCTGCTCGGCGCGGCAATGTCCAACGGTCAAGCCGCAACAAGCTTTGACGTCCCGATTTGGCTCATGGTGCTCTGCTCCGCCGTCATGGGACTCGGCACCTCCATCGGAGGCTACAGGATCATAAAATCAGTCGGAATGGATATGGTCAAGCTCAAGCCCTATCAGGGCTTCGCAGCCGACCTCTCCGCAACACTTTGTCTGCTTCTTTCATCGCTTACCGGAATCCCCGTAAGTACAACTCATACAAAAACAACAGCCATCATGGGCGTCGGCGCGGCGCGAAGAATGAGCAATGTCAATTGGAGCGTCGTCAAGGAGCTTGTTCTCACTTGGGTGTTCACATTCCCCGGCTGCGGACTTTTGGGATATTTAATGGCAAAACTGTTTTTAGTAATCTTTGCATAAGGAGAAAATACAATGGCTAAAAAAACAAACAATTACTTCGAGCTCATCAAAAAACAGGCGTCATACTGCGTCGAGGCTTCCGATCTTTTGAATAAGATCATTTCAAATTACAATTCGCAGAATATCGACGCTTACAGAACGCAAATGCATGAGATCGAGCATATTGCGGACAGCATACATCACGATATTCTCAATAAGCTTTCCAC
>CAZOMK010000266.1:0-1317 GCA_964580615.1 uncultured Lachnospiraceae bacterium
GAATGTTGCTTTCGGCGGTTTCGGCTATTTTTGACATAGTCTCAACAGCCTGAACGGGATATTTGCCGGCTGCCGTCTCGCCGGAAAGCATGATCGCGGAGGTTCCGTCGTAAACGGCGTTTGCAACGTCGGAGATCTCGGCTCTTGTGGGACGGGGATTGGATATCATGGATTCGAGCATCTCTGTCGCCGTGATAACGCGCTTGCCCACCATACGACATTTTGTGATGAGCTTTTTCTGTATTGCGGGAAGCTTTTCAAAGGGGATCTCAACTCCCATATCGCCTCTTGCAACCATGATGCCGTCGCAGGCGTCGCATATTTCGTCTATGTTGTCAAATCCGGACTGATTTTCGATCTTTGCGATAAGCTCGATGTTTTCACCGCCGTTTTCGGCAAGGAAATTTTGAACGTCGAGAAGATCCTGCTTCTTCGAAACGAATGAGCAGGCGATGAAGTCAACTCCGTTTTTGATGCCGAAAAGAATATCGGCTTTATCCTGATCGGAAAGGTACTTCTGCTTGAGAACGAGACCGGGGAAGCTCATGCTCTTTCTGTCGGAAAGGACGCCTCCGCAGAGAACCGTTGTTTCGATGTTGTGTTCCTTGACGGAAGTGACCTCAAACGAAAGAAGACCGTTGTTGAGAAGGATGATCTGACCGACGGACAGCTCATCGGGAAGCTTTTTATAGCTTACGGAAACGATCTTTTCGTTTCCGACGACATCGTCGGAGGTGAAAGTGAAATGATCGCCTGCGTTAAGAGTGATGCTGCCGTTTTCAAAGGTCTTTATTCTGTATTCCGGGCCCTTTGTGTCAAGAAGAATGGCAACGGGAATGCCGAGCTCCGCTCTGACTTTTTTAACAAGATCAATACGTTTTTGATGATCTTCGTGAGTGTTGTGAGAAAAATTCATTCTCGCAACGTTCATCCCCGCGAGGCAAAGCTTTCTGATTATATCTTCGGTCTCGCTTGCGGGGCCGAGTGTACATACGATTTTGGTTTTACGCATAGGTGTTCTCCGAGTTTATTTTTGTATTGCCGATATCTCGACGGATTTATGTGAGCTTGTGTTTTTCGGGGGATATACAATAATATGAACAAATCACCCCAAATACATTTTAGCACAAATTTTCACCCGTGTAAACCGAAAAAGCAGACGTAAGGCAAATTTTATCTCATCAGGCGTCAAAGTTGCTTGAAAAACATTTGACAATCACCGCTGTGTATAGTAAAATAAAGGTGATTGCGGGAAGCTCCCGTAAATGACTGCTTATAATATAAAAAAGAGCCACCGTGTATTCCTGTTTGGAAAAG
>CAZOMK010000267.1:0-1310 GCA_964580615.1 uncultured Lachnospiraceae bacterium
TAAAAACAACACTAAATACATATTCGCATTTATATCCCAACAAGCAAAGTGAGATAGCCGAAATCCCTACGGAATATGTGCTTTGATAGCAGGGTGATAGCGAATATTGGTACGATTTTGGTACGCTAACAAAACAAAAACGCCCGAAAACCCTGTATTTTCAAGGCTTTCGGGCATTGTTTATTTTATTCCCACTCGATTGTTCCCGAGGGCTTCGGGGTGACATCGTAGAGGACGCGGTTGATTCCCTTGACCTCGTTTGTGATTCTTGCGGTGATCTTGGAAAGTACGGAGTAGGGGATCTGCTCGATCTCAGCCGTCATCGCGTCAACGGTGTTAACGGCACGGATGACGCAAGGCCATTCATACGAACGGACGCCTTCGCGGACGCCTACCGATTTCACATCGGGAACGACGGTGAAGTATTGCCAAACCTTTGTATCAAGGCCTTCTTTTGCGAATTCTTCGCGCAGGATAGCGTCGGATTCACGGAGCGCCTCCAATCTGTCGCGAGTTATCGCGCCTGTGCAACGCACGCCGAGACCGGGACCGGGGAACGGCTGACGGTATACCATTGATTCGGGGAGGCCGAGCGCAACGCCGCAGGCGCGCACTTCGTCCTTGAAGAGCATTTTAAGCGGCTCAACAAGCTCAAACTTGAGGTCTTCGGGCAGTCCGCCGACGTTATGGTGAGCCTTGACACCCTTTGCGGTTTTGGTACCAGATTCAATGATATCGGGGTAGATGGTGCCCTGAGCGAGGAAGTCGATGTTATCGAGCTTTCTTGCTTCTTCCTCAAACACGCGAATGAACTCCGCACCGATGATATGGCGCTTCTTTTCGGGCTCCTCAACGCCTGCAAGCTTATCAAGGAAGCGGTCGGTTGCATCTACATAGATGAGATTTGCGCCCATTTCGTCGCGGAACACACGAACTACCTGTTCGGGCTCGCCTTTACGAAGCAGACCGTGGTTAACGTGTACGCAGGTGAGCTTGTCTCCGATCGCGCGTATAAGGAGCGCGGCTACGACGGAGGAGTCAACACCGCCGGAGAGGGCGAGGAGCACCTTTTTGTCGCCTACCTGACGTCTGATCAGCTCGACCTGATCCGCGATGAAATTTTCCATATTCCATGTCTTTTTCGCTCCGCAAACAGCGAAGGCGAAGGCGGAAAGTGTCTCGTGACGGACGGCTTCGTCCTCGGAAAGGGGATCTTCACCGTTGCAGTCAAGTGAGAGGATGGGCAAGCCGGCGCCGTAAACAGCTTCGGAAGCGTCGATTTCGACGCCGTCAACTATACGGTTTTTACC
>CAZOMK010000268.1:0-1296 GCA_964580615.1 uncultured Lachnospiraceae bacterium
GCTGCTTCTGACCACCGGAAAGAGCCTTCGGCTTTCTGTCGAGAAGGTGAGTGATGTCGAGGATGCGGGCAGCTTCTTCAACTCTGCGCTTGATCTCTTCCTTGGGAGTCTTGCGGAGCTTAAGACCGAATGCCATATTATCAAATACGGACATATGAGGATAAAGAGCGTAGTTCTGGAAAACCATCGCGATGTCTCTGTCCTTAGGTGCTACGTCGTTAACGAGCTTGTCACCGATGAAAAGTTCGCCTTCGGTGATCTCTTCAAGACCTGCGATCATACGGAGAGTTGTTGTCTTACCGCATCCGGAAGGACCTACGAGGATAAGGAATTCTTTGTCTTTGATTTCAAGTGTGAAGTCGGATACAGCGGTAACGCCGCCGGGGTACTTCTTATACATGTGTTTCAGGGATAAGCTTGCCATTTGGAATGTTTCCTCCTTGAATTTATGAAATCATATCGGCGCGGGAGAACCGCCGCCGTAGAAGATTCATAGCTTTTGCTTTCTTGTTATATTTTATCAAATGATCGGTCAAAAGAAAAGAGTTTTTTTCTCCAAAAATAACTTTATTCTTTTGTACATATTGCCTAATGAACGAAAAAATAGCCGTGATGCAGGTATTAATCGCGAGTTTACATTTTAATATATTAAAGCATCACTTCTGTGAAAGTCCTTTGGCTGTAAGGGAAATCCTGCCTTTTTTCGTGTCTACGTCTTTGATTTTTACGGTGATAACATCGCCCACCGCGAGCACCTCACGGGGGTGACGGATGAACTTGTCCGACATCTGCGAAATGTGGAGCAAGCCGTCCTGATGCACGCCGATATCGACGAAGGCGCCGAAGTCTGTGACGTTGCGGACTGTACCGGTGAGGATCATTCCGGCGGAAAGATCGCTCATTTCGAGGACGTCCTCGCGGAGCACGGGTGCGGGGAAGGAATCACGGACGTCGCGACCGGGCTTTTCAAGCTCCGAGACGATATCGACGAGAGTGGGCTCACCTATACCGAGCTCACGGCAGACCTTTTCGGTTCCCGCCTTGTGGATCTTGTAGCGGAGCGCGTACATATTGCCGTCGCGTACGTCGTCCTCCGTGTATTTGAACATTTGGAGCAGCTTTTTCGCGGCTTCGTAGGATTCGGGGTGAACGCCGGTGTTGTCGAAGATCTCGCTGCTGTCGGGGACGCGAAGGAAGCCCGCGCACTGCTGGTACGCCTTTTCGCCCATTCTCGGAACGGCAAGCACGGAGGCGCGCGTCTCGAATTCGCCGTTTGTTTCGCGATATTTTACGATG
>CAZOMK010000269.1:0-1283 GCA_964580615.1 uncultured Lachnospiraceae bacterium
GTTATAATATATTATACTATATTTTATCGAAGATATCAATAAATACTTTTCATCACGAAGGAAATAAATTCATCTTTTTTTAATAAAAATCGGGGAGTATACAAAATATACTCCCCTTTTTCTTATTTAACGACGATATTTACGATTCTTCCGGGAACATAGATTTCCTTAACGACGGTTTTGCCGTTAATGAGCGATGCTATTCTTTCGTCCGCTTTGGTAAGCGCGAGGACGTCATCCTTGGATGCATCCTTTGCGACCATAGCCGTGCCGCGAAGCTTACCGTTGACCTGAAGTGCGATCTCGACTGTTGAATCAACTGTTTTAGCCTCGTCATATACAGGCCAGGACGCAACGGAAACGAAGCCGTCTCCGCCGAGAGAGGAATAGATCTCCTCTGCGATATGCGGTGCGAATGGCGCAAGAAGCTTAACGAGCGTAATAAGCTCGTCACGCGTGAGCGTTCCGACATCATATATCTCGTTTACAAGCGTCATCATCGCCGCGATAGCGGTATTGAATTTAAGCTCCTCGATATCGGAGGAGACCTTTTTTATTGTTTTATGGAAAGAAACCTCAAGCTTAGGTGTAACGCCCTTACCGGAAACAAGCTCCGTAAGTCCGCAAACTCTGTCAAGGAAGCGTTTAGCGCCCTTAACTCCCGCCTCCGACCAAGGAGACGCCGCGCCGTAATCGCCCATAAAGCATACATAGGTACGGAGCGTATCAGCGCCGTAAGCCTTGACGACGTCAAGCGGGTCAAGCACGTTGCCGCGGGATTTGGACATTTTCTGTCCGTCCGAGCCGAGCACAAGACCGACTGCGGTACGCTTCATATACGGCTCGGAATACGGAACGATTCCGAGATCGTAAAGGAACTTATACCAGAAGCGGGAATAGATCATGTGACGTGTGACGTGCTCCATTCCGCCGTTATACCAATCAACGGGCATCCAATACTTGAGCGCCTCTGCTCCCGCGATCGCGCTTTCGTTTTTCGGATCACAATAACGGAGGAAATACCAAGAGCTTCCCGCCCACTGAGGCATTGTATCCGTTTCGCGCTTTGCATCTGCGCCGCACTTCGGGCACTTGCAGTTAACGTAAGACTCGACCTTTGCAAGCGGGCTTTCGCCGCCCTCTCCGGGCTCGAAGTTTTCAATATCGGGCAAACGGAGCGGAAGCTCCTCGTACGGCACGGGAACCATGCCGCAATGCGGGCAATGCACGATCGGTATAGGCTCGCCCCAATATCTCTGACGGTTGAACGCCCAGTCCTTCAT
>CAZOMK010000270.1:0-1274 GCA_964580615.1 uncultured Lachnospiraceae bacterium
CCGTATGCCTGCGCTGTTGAATGCGTGCATACTTATTCGCTCATCCATGACGACCTGCCTTGCATGGACGATGACAACGAAAGACGCGGTAAGCCCTCGTCTCATGTTGTGTACGGCGAAGCAAACGCTCTTTTGACGGGCGACGCGCTTTTGACGTATGCGTTCTCGCTCACCGCTGATAACCCGTTTGCCGATGCCGACAGAAATTGCCGCGCCGTTTCGACGCTCGCTCTCTCGGCGGGACACGACGGAATGATCGGCGGTCAGATCTGCGACGTGCTTTATGAAAATCGCGATGTTTCCTTTGAGGAGCTCGCTGAAATGCACAGAAAAAAGACGGGCGAGCTTATCGCCGCGGCAGCGCTTCTCGGAGTGATTGCCGCCGATAAGGATAAAAAGCTTGACGAGTCCGTGTATGCCGACGTCCGTAAATACGCATACAATATCGGCTTCGCGTTCCAGATCATTGACGATATGTTAGACCCCGACGAGGGCGGAAGCGACGCGGAATCCGGAAAAACAACAGTCCTTTCCTTTATGAGTAAGGAGGACGCTCGTTCGCTCGCGCTTGCGTTGACGCAGGGCGCTGTCGAAGCAATACGTCATTATAACGGTTCGGAGGCGCTTGTTGAGCTTGCAGTGTGGCTCGCTGGACGAAGCGCGTAAAGCAAAAATGCATATTCAATGAATATATGCGTATGCTTTGTCTTGACCTAATCAAGTAAAAATGGTATAATCTTATGAGACTTGATGTATATTTATACGAACAAGGCTATGCGGAAAGCCGCGCACGGGCAAAATTTCTGATTTGCGAGGGCGCTGTCGATGTTGACGGCAAAACCGTAAAAAAGCCCGCCTATGAAATAGACGAAGCGGCGCATGAAATTACAGTGCGGGCGGCGGCTTGCCCGTTTGTCAGCGTCGGAGGAATGAAGCTCGATGCGGCGTTGTCTCGCTTCAATATAGATGTAAAAGACGCTGTCTGTATTGATATCGGAGCATCGACGGGAGGATTTACCGATTGCCTGCTTTCAAGAGGAGCGGCAAAGGTTTATGCAGTCGATTCGGGAACATCTCAGCTTCACGAACGTCTTGTGAATGATCCGCGCGTCATATCAATGGAAAATACAAACGCACGCTACATAACGTCGGACGATCTCGGATGCAAGGTGACACTTGCCGTTTGCGACGTTTCGTTTATATCGCAAAAGCTTATTTTGCCGACTGTTGTGTCAGTGCTTGAGCCGAACGGCTGCTTCGTAACGCTTATAAAG
>CAZOMK010000271.1:0-1267 GCA_964580615.1 uncultured Lachnospiraceae bacterium
CGCTATATGTGCGGCCTCAATCCAGTGGAGGACGCGCCAGGCTTCAAGCGCGCGCGCATTCAGCCCTTCACCGACGCGCGGTTCGACTTTGCCAAGGCGCGCTATGATTCGGCGTCCGGCCTGTACGAGTGCGGCTGGAAGCGCACCGAGGATGCGATGGTCTTCGACGTGACCGTGCCCTTCGACTGCGAGGCTGATTTCATTCCCGAAGCGCCCGAGGCCAAGTGGACGCTGAACGGCGAAGCGGTCGATCTCTCCTCCGGCGCACTGCGCCTGACGGCGGGCAAGTACCAGCTGGTTTGCAAAAAGTAAGTTGGAATCAAGTGTTTCGGCCCCGGAATCAACGCCGGGGCCGTCTGGATTTGAAAGATCATTCCACAATCAAGAGAGGATGTTCGAAGCAAATGAATCTGTTTTGTGAAAAGTCCGATTGGATCTGGCTGGATGCATCGGACGATTGCAATCGATACATGGAACTGATGGCGCAGTTTTCCGCATCTGCGGAGGGCGCGGTGCAGCTGCATCTGAGCGCTGAAGGCCAGTATGTCGCGTTCATCAACGGAAGCCGCGTGAATTCGACGCAGTATTCGGATTTCCCGCAGGCGAAGTCCGTGCAGTGTCCGGACGTGACCGCGCTGGTCAAGCCGGGCGAAAACACGCTGGTGATTCAGGCGTGGTATCCCGGCGAGGATACGTCCGTGACGCGACTGGAAGCGCCGGGCCTGCGCGCCGAGGTTTGGCAGGAGGATCGATTGCTGTATGCGACCGGAACGCATTCGAAGGTGCGCCCGATGACGCAGTATCGCACCGGAAAGATGCAGCGCATCACCGGTCAGCTGGGCTTTTCCTTTGAAGTTTCTGCGGCGGAGGAAGCGGAGTATCGCGACGCGGTGTGCGTCGACAAGCCCGCGCAGTGCGTGCCGCGGCCCATCAAGGAGCTGCGAGTGGAGGACAGCGCGCCGGCTAAGCTGGTTTCGCAGGGAACCTTCCGCCTGCTGGGCGGCGAAAACATCGGCGAGCAGATGCAGACGGCGGGCCTTTACTGGCAGGACGTGCGTTCCATGACGAAGCAGGAAACCACGCTGCCTTCGGAGAGCGGCGTCTGCTTCCGCGCGGAAAACGGCGACGGCATCTATCTGGTGTACGATCTGGGCCACAACTATGAAGGCTATTTCGAGATGGATGTGGTCTGCCCGGAGCAGGTCGAGGTCGATCTCGGCTACGGCGAACATCTGGAAGATCTGCGCGCGCGCACCAGCGTCGGCGG
>CAZOMK010000272.1:0-1258 GCA_964580615.1 uncultured Lachnospiraceae bacterium
TCCGAGGACTGCACAAACACCGCAAGAGACCTTGTCGCTCAGGGCTGTAACATCATTATCTCCAACTCTTACGGTCATCAGGACTTCATGAAGAGCGTTGCCGCTGAATTCCCGAACGTTCAGTTCGTTGCAATGACGGGTGACACCGCCGCTTCCTCCGGTCTCGACAACTTCTCCAACGCTTTCACCGAGGTTTATCAGTCTCGTTACGTTTCCGGCGTTGTTGCAGGTCTCAAGATCAAGGAGCTTCTCGACAACGATAAGATTCCCGCTAACGGCAAGGACGCTGACGGTAACGTCAAGGTCGGCTATGTAGGCGCTTACCCCTACGCAGAGGTCGTTTCCGGTTATACCGCATTCTTCCTCGGCATTCAGAGCGTCGTTCCGAACGTTGTTATGGACGTTCAGTACACGTTCGAATGGTACCATCTCGACAAGGAAAACGAAGCAGCTAAGCTTCTTATGGATCGCGGATGCGTTATTATCGGTCAGCACGCTGATTCCGTAGGCGCGCCCACGGCAGTTCAGGCAGCTCATAACGACGGTAAAGAGGTTTACTCTATCGGTTATAACATTGATATGACAAATATCGGTGACGCTGTCCTCACTTCCGCAACAAACACATGGTCAGTTTGCTACGAATATCTCTTTAAGTCCGTTATCAACGGCGCAGACATCGCCACCAACTGGACAGGCGGTTACGCTCAGGGCGCTGTCGCAACAACGAAGCTCGGTACAAGCGTTCCCGAAGGAACAGAGGCTAAGATCAACGAAACGGTTGACGCCATCAAGTCCGGCAAGCTTCACGTTTTTGATATCACCAAGTTCACCGTAGACGGCAAGCAGGTAACCTCCGCTTTCGCTACAGACTCCGACGGAGACTGGACGGCAGATTGCAACAACGTTATCGCTGACGGTTATTATCATGAGTCTTGGGTTCAGAGCGCTCCTTCCTTCACTCTCCGCATCGACGGTATCACAGAGCTCAACCCCAACCAGAACTGATCTCACATAAATTTACGTACATCAAGCAAGGGGAAACCGCAATTTTTACGGTTTCCCCTACTTAAATTAAGCTGCTGTTCAGCATTATTATTCCACTCGAGGTAAACTGTTTTGAACCAGGAAATCGCTGTTAGATTCAAAGGGATCACCAAAACCTTCGGTCCCATTACCGCAAACAATAACGTTACAATGGACATACGTCGCGGAGAGATCCTTTCTCTTTTGGGCGAAAACGGAAGCGGTAAAACAACAC
>CAZOMK010000273.1:0-1227 GCA_964580615.1 uncultured Lachnospiraceae bacterium
CTCCTACTTTATTTACTCAAAGTATGCTTAGAGAAGCTGGAGTAAAAAATATGGAAGAATTGGAGCTTAAATTTCCAGATTTTAATAAAACTACAAATATGACAGCTTCATGGATTCCTATGATTCAATAAAATTTATTTGATAATTGTTTTCAAGGAAATAAAAATATGATAAATGAGAAAATACCAACCGTAAGATGGGACGGAGAAAATTTATATATATTAGACCAAACTCTGCTTCCAATAACGGTAAAAGAGATAAAATTAAATACTCCAAAAGAGGCTTATAATGCCATAAAAGAATTAAAAGTTAGAGGAGCGCCAGCAATTGGGGTTGCGGCCGCTTACTCGCTTTTAATAAAATTGAAAGAAAAAACTAATTTGCCTCCTAATGAGTTTTTTATATTTGTTAAAGATAGAGCAGAATATTTAAACTCTTCAAGACCTACCGCAGTAAATTTGAGTTATGCTTTAAATAGGATGGTAAATAAAATTGAAACTCTAAAAGATAATTCATCTTTAGAATTATACAATATTCTTGAAAATGAAGCTAAAAATATACATTCTGAAGACATAGATATTTGCAGAAGAATAGGCGATTATGGAGTTAAACTTTTAAAAAATGATTGTGGAATACTTACTCATTGCAATGCGGGAAGATTAGCTGTAAGCGGAATCGGAACGGCATTAGCTCCTATGTATGCAGCTCATGAAAAGAATATTAAAATAAGAGTATATGCCGATGAAACTAGACCACTCTTACAAGGAGCGAGACTAACGAGTTTCGAATTGTCAGAATCAGGAATAGATGTAACTTTAATATGCGATAATATGGCGGCTTTTATAATGTCGAAAGGATTAATAGATATAGTAATAACAGGTTGTGACAGAGTTGCAGAAAACGGAGATGCGGCAAATAAAATAGGAACTATGGGAGTGGCAATATTGGCGAAACATTTTAACATACCGTTTTATATAGCTTGTCCATCCACAACTTTTGATTTAAATACTAAAACGGGAAATGAGATAATTATAGAAGAAAGAGATGCAAAAGAAGTTATAAATTTTGCAGGAGTTCAAACGGCGCCATTAAATGTAAAAGTAAGAAATCCTGCATTCGATGTGACTCCAAACGAACTTATAACGGGCTTTATAACGGAGAAAGGAATAATAAAACCTCCGTATAATGAGAATTTAAAAAAAGCTTTTATTTAACATTATTAGTAAA
>CAZOMK010000274.1:0-1219 GCA_964580615.1 uncultured Lachnospiraceae bacterium
TCCTTGACAAGCTGTGTACGTTCAAACTCTGTTTTTCTCGCGCACTCCTCGCGGTACGCAAGGATCTCGTCCATGTTCGAGATTTTATCGGCGTATTTATCAATTGCGGGATGTTCGGGTGCGATTACCATGAATGTAACGCCGAAAAGCGTGTCGGGACGCGTCGTATATATACGAAGCTTATCGTCTGTACCGTCGATGCCGAAGTTAACATACGCGCCTGTCGATTTACCGATCCAATTCACCTGCTGCTGCTTAATATTGGGGAGATAATCGACCTCCTCAAGTCCCGCAAGGAGCTTATCCGCGTATTCCGTTATGCGGAGGTACCAAACCTCCTTCGACTTCTGAACGACGTCAGAATGGCAAATATCGCACTTTCCGCCCTGAGAATCCTCGTTCGAAAGGACGACTTTACACGACGGGCAATAATTTACGAGCGTTGTATCACGGAAAACAAGTCCGTTTTCGAACATTTTGAGGAATATCCACTGTGTCCACTTATAATAATCGGGGTCAGTCGTATCAACAACTCTCGACCAATCGAAGCTGTATCCGACGCTTTTCATCTGACGAGTGAAGTTTGCGATATTTTTGTCCGTGACTATTCTCGGATGAGTTTTTGTCTTGATCGCATAGTTCTCCGTATTGAGGCCGAACGCGTCAAATCCGATCGGAAAGAGCACGTTATAGCCCTGCATACGACGCTTACGCGAAACAGCCTCCATGCTTATATACGCCTTGATATGACCTACGTGAAGTCCAGCGCCGGACGGATACGGAAACTCAATAAGACCGTAGAATTTGGGGAGAGAGTAATCCTCCTTTGCTTCGAAGATATGCGCTTCTTCCCATTTATCCTGCCATTTTTTATCGTTGACCGAAAAATCGTATTTCATTGCTGTCGCTTCCTCTCGTTTTTATCTCTCGGTAAGCTCGTTCGAGATGTCGATCTCCTCGGCATCGTCCCAAAGCTTTTCAAGTCTGTAAAGATCTCTGTTTTCTTCGGTAAAGATGTGCACTATAACGGAATGATAATCCATGCAGATCCAATTTGCCGCATCCTCGCCCTCGACGTGACCGGGCTCCATGCCGGATTCGCCTATACGGAATTCAACCTCGCCCGCAAGCGCGCGTATTTGCGTTGTACTTGTACCTGTGCAGATGACGAAATAATCCGCGATAATCGTCTTTTCGGTAACATGGAGCAGCTTAATGT
>CAZOMK010000275.1:0-1210 GCA_964580615.1 uncultured Lachnospiraceae bacterium
TATCGTTATGACGGATTTTGAAAAAAACAGGCTAAAAGCAGGACAACCCCATTTCTAAAAACAGGACAGTGGTAGATTTCTTCATATTCACATGATATAATCAAGAAAATAAGAAAACAGGACAGGAGGGTGTGTATGAATCAAAAGCTGATGACATTGGATTTCTGGCAGGATACAGTGATCTATGAGGGAAATGCGCTTCCCACAGGAACGATTGCCTGCGAAGCACTCAATGTTTCTGCGGATACCATTGCCAAAATGAATGAACAATGCACGATCATCAATCTGCTCTTAGGCTTAATGAATGCCGGGCAGGATGCGTCCTCTGTCATACCGATTGCAAGGGAAGCTGCAATGAAAATGCTGGACATTCTCAGCGTTACTCCTCCATTTTCCTATATGGACATCACAAGACACCGAAAGCGGATAGAAACGATATTTACTACAGAAAGCTGTGTCCGTTATGCTGATTGTGTCAAACAGGCAAATGAAAATTTACTGCAACTGACAGACGTACCGGACTATGCCGATGCACTGACCCTCTACCGCTATACGGCAGTTTTCGGGCATCTGGCGTACTCTCTTGAAGAATACCAGAAAGCAATGCTTGATTTTGTCAAGCAGACAGATGCACAAACCGCAGACCGCACAGCAGAAGGATTTGCTGCATTGTTCGGAACACAGTTCCCACCGGATTTCACTTTCACAGAGGGAAATGCATGGATGTCCGCAGCTAATACAACCGTTCAATATGTATCGATCATCCGTCCCGGCGAAGATGTAGCAAAACTGGTCAAACGGATGCACTATGTTAGCTTTGTTGGAATGTTTCGATCAGACCTGTTTGAAGGCTTGTGTGTCGGTCATGCACCAAAGAAATGCCGAATCTGCGGCAAATGGTTTCTGACCACCAATGCAAGGCACACCAAATACTGCGGTGGCTATGCACCAGGAGACAAACTGCACCGCACCTGTCGGCAGATTGGAAACTTAAAAGGTAGGGAACAGCGAGAACTGGCAGACGATCATCCGGTAAAGCAGATTTACGAAAGACGGCTGAATACTATCAATCGCTATATCAAGCGTGGCAAGCTGGACGCTGATCTTGCAGAGATTATGAAAAAGCTGGCAAAAGATAAAATGCTCCGGGCACTCAGCAATGTTGCCTATGCCAAGGGCGATTATGAAAAAGAAATGGAACAAGATGCGT
>CAZOMK010000276.1:0-1206 GCA_964580615.1 uncultured Lachnospiraceae bacterium
GAAAAGCGAATTTGACAATTCATTCGTCCCCATTTTAACCCATTATAATTTATTATAGCCAAAACACGAATTTTTGCAATAGAAAAGCGGAAGTTTTTTTTGATTATCAATGAAATTCGTCAAAATATATAAAAGGAAAAAGCCCGTACGAACACAAAATATATTATTATTTGTCGCAAGCGTCAACTAAGTATTGTGCTTTAACGAAAATGCCTCCGTGCATCGGGCACGGAGGCAAGGGAGGTGAGGAAATATTGCTATTTCACTGTGTTTTTAAGACGGGAGGCGTCGTATGCGCTCTTGTAATCGTCCGTTTTCAGAGCAGACGCTTCAAGATCGTCCGCGATCATGTATACAAGCGCCGGAGGCGTTGAATCGGATATGCGAGACTTGGCAAGCTTCAGAATGTCAACGGCGTCAGCGTAATTGCCCGCCGACATTTCCGATCTTGCGGAAATATGCAATCCGTAAAGGCTGTTCAACGCAAGCTCGTCGTCGTCCGCGCACGACGTGACGTTTGAAAGAAGAAACATATAATAATTTGCCGCCATCGTCTTGTAGGAGGGAAGCATATCGGACGGAAACGTTTCAAGTCCCGTATCAAACGATACGTTTTGAAGCTTCAAAATGGACATTACGTTATTGTAAAGCGTGTCCGTTATGTCAGCTGCCGATTCACATTGCTCCTTTGCCAAAAGAAGCGATTCGCGTGCGCTTTTGTACTTCATTTGCATCAGATCGGACACTGCAATGTTGAGGTAACACTGAGCGAGGATGTTTCCCGCTTCGGATGCGGGAAGGGCAGATCCGGCTGAAATGCATTTTTCGTATTCGCCCTCGTTATAGTATGAGCAAAGCGTGCTTTCAATCTCGCTTTGAGTTTTTTCCGATTCATCGAAAAAATACGCCGGCGAGACATCAAGCCGTTGAGCAATGTATAAAAGCGAGCCTATCGACGGATACGCCGCGCCGTTTTCGATTCGGGACAGCATATTACGCGTAATTTCTTCGCCGGCAAGCTCCTTTTGAGTAAGTCCGCGCTGAATACGCAAGGAGCGGATCTTTTTACCTATGTTCATTTAGTTTTTCGCTTTTTCCGCGTCGTCGGACAAAAGAGAAGGATCATCGTTGTCCGCGGCGGCAGAGAGCCTTTCCGCAAATTCGTTTGTAAGACGCTTCAGATCGGCAACAGCCGAGGAGCGCAGC
>CAZOMK010000277.1:0-1197 GCA_964580615.1 uncultured Lachnospiraceae bacterium
CGTATGACGTGTTGATGTCAAGTCCGCGAACAGCGTACGCAGTCATGAGCACGCTCGGCGCGTCCGAAATTTCACGTCCGACAAGCACCTTTTGAACATTACCGCCGGAAAGACGACGAACGGGTGTATGTATGCTCGGAGTTGCGACGCCGAGACTTTCCTTTACACTTTCGGCAAGCACGGTCGGATCCTTTTTGTGAAGGAAGAAATCGGAGCCGTTGTTGTAGCTTTTGAGCATCATGTTTTCGACCATGCCCATGGAGCCGACAAGACCCATTCCGAGCCTGTCCTCCGGAACGAACGAAAGCGCGACGCCGAGCTCTCGTATGCTGCGAGGCGTTTTTCCGATAAGACTTTCCGTAACGCCGTTTTCGTTTGTGTAATCTATCGTTGCGCCGGGCTCGATGCGTTGCAGACCTGCGATTGATTCAAGCAGTTCCTTTTGACCGCAGCCGGAAATGCCCGCAATGCCGAGAATTTCTCCGCCGTAAGCATCGAAGGAGACGTTTTTGAGAGCGGGGATGCCTTCGGGGGTGAGGCACGAAACGTTTTTAACGGAAAGGCGAAGCTGAGGATCGACGGGCTCCGGACGTTCGATGCTAAGCGTTATCGTTTCGCCCACCATCGCCTCCGCGAGCATTTTTTCGTTTGCTTCAGACGTGTTGATTGATGTTATGTATTCGCCGTTACGCAAGATGGCAACTCTGTCCGAAACAGCCATGACCTCGTGAAGCTTATGCGTGATGATGACGATGGATTTGCCGTCGTTTCTCATGTTTTTGAGGACAGTGAAAAGACGCTCGGTTTCCTGAGGTGTCAGCACGGCGGTGGGCTCGTCGAGAATGAGGATGTCCGCTCCGCGGTAGAGCACCTTTACTATTTCAAGCGTCTGCTTTTCGCTGACGCTCATGTTGTAAACCTTTGTTGAAGGATCTATATTAAAGCCGTATTTTTCGCAAATTTGTCGTATTTTTTTGTGGATCTCCTTCATGTGAAGCACAGCGCTTCCGGGAAGTCCCAATATAATGTTTTCTGCGGCGCTGAAAACGTCGATGAGCTTAAAATGCTGGTGGATCATTCCGATTCCGAGATTGTGAGCGTCCTTGGGAGACGCGATCGTTACGGGCGAGCCGTTGATCTCGATTTCACCCGAATCGGGAAAATATATGCCCGAAAGCATATTCATAAGCGTTGTTT
>CAZOMK010000278.1:0-1191 GCA_964580615.1 uncultured Lachnospiraceae bacterium
GGCAATGAAGGCGCGGGCCGCCTCGTCCATGGTGGACAGGGTGTAGCCGGACTTCTTCAGGGTTTCGGCGATGTAGACCACGCAGGTCAGCGTTTCCGCAATGATCTGCGCCTTGGCGGCGGGCATGGCAAACACGACGCGGCCGGTCGCAGGATCGGCGGCGCACATGCCGTCCTCGGGCTTCGTTCCAAAGGAGAACGAACCGGTCAGGAACACGAGCTGATCCGGATAGAGCGGAGACTCGAGCAGGAACTTCTCGGAGTAGTTGCCGCTGCGCAGGCACTCGGAGAGCAGCGCAGAATCAGCCTCCACCAGACCGCCTTCGATTTCATGCGTGGAAACCGCCGGGAAATCGCCGTTCTTCACGCCGAACGCAGCCGCGATGCGGTCGTTGCAGTCGGTGTGAATGCGCAGGCACTCGTCGGGATCGTCGTGGTGCGCGATCAGGCCGTGGTTCTGCATGAAGATGACGGCCGGACGGCGACCGGTTTCCTTTTCCACGCGCGCCAGTTCGTCGCGAATGGAGAAGGTCAGGCGCGCGCCGGGATCGGTGTACGGCACGAAGCCCCAGGAATAGTCGGCGTCGACCAGCGCCTTGGCGACGACCTCGCGGCCCTCCTCGGCGCAGGTGGCGAGGTTGGCGTAGACGCTGTGGCTATGCGCGACGTAGGTGTCCAGCAGCGAATGGAAGCCCGCTTCGACGGACGGACGCAGCGCATCCATGCCCTCGATGACCTTGACGGCGGCCTTTGCGCGATCCGAGCCGGTCTTTTCCACATCCTCCAGCGAGGCGGGATCGGTGTTGTTGTAGAACGTGCGCAGGTCGGCGTAGTCGAGCACGGCGTAAGCCTTGTCCACCTGAATGTCCTTCAGGCAGTAGCCCGAAGCCTTGATGGCCATCAGGCCGCCTTCCAGCTTGACGGACGTGTTGCCGCCGCCGCCCTGAACGTAGTCCGCGCGCGCGCCGACCGAGCCGGAAACGCGGGCAAAGTTTTCAAGACGTGCGCGATTGAGATCAAAAAACGAATTCATTGGAAAAACCTCCCATTGGATAAATTCTTTCAACTAATTTCAGTATACTGTTCTCAGGCGCAGATGTCAAGACATTTGGCGGAGAAAAAGTCCCGGATCACTCCGCGTCCGCGCTCTGTGCAGGCTTTTCATCGCCGTTTGCACGCACCGTATACAGAC
>CAZOMK010000279.1:0-1166 GCA_964580615.1 uncultured Lachnospiraceae bacterium
CCCGTATAGAAGTGCGCCCTTGTTACCAAGGGATTTTCAACCTCTTAATTCTGCGAGCAATTTCTGACAATATGCAATCTGTGCTTCACTAAAGAGCGGTTTATATTCAGGCTTGCATACGGATTCTTCCATTGATAAATCTAAGCGTCCGCAAGACCACAATGTAGTCAGCCCTGTCGATAGATTTCCGGTTTTCTGCGCTGCGTCTATCAATAGCTTTGCTGTTTCAACGCCCCCGTGCCGTGCCAACATTTGGTTAAAACGAGTGGGATTATATTTGCACTCCTTCTTAGCTGAGGACATCTTGTCTTTTAATTCTTCTTCAAATTTTTCTTCTAAAGTTTGCACAGAATGCCACCTCCACATTAAATGCGCTGTAATCAGTATTTGTTCTTAAAGAGCAAGTTGTACCAAAAGCCAAAGAATACATAAAAAAGAAAACGAATCATAATGTCCTCCTGTATTCCGCTTTTAGGCTCAATTCTCCTCTACCATTTTCGACCAGTCCAGCCCACTCCAAAATCGCAGCCATTACAAAAACAGGATCATATACCGAATCTCCCATTTTATGTCCTCTCTGCCTTGCAATCACACCGACAACGGTGTTTTCTTCACATCCCGCCTCACCCAGTTTATAGTTTCTTCCGTTTCCTTTTCGGGCATGACCACCTTGCCTTTCCAGCAGGTCGATGATGGCATCGAATACGCCATACGCATAGGGAGGACGAACAGGCAATTTGTCGCTGGTGAAGGTTTCTCCGTCCGGCTCGGCATATATTTCGCAAGGAAGTCCTCTTTGCGTATATACCGTTACATGACCGCCACACTCTTTGAGCTTCGCCTTTATGATCTCGGAAGGCTGGTTGCTGGCGTAGTCAACTTGCAACATACTGACATCGACATCCTTTCGTTCTTGTTTTGCAGGAGATTCCATTAAGTCTAAAGCACACAACAATTCGTCGAGTTTTCTTTTCGCCGTGGGATAGGAAATCTCCATCTCGGACTGGACTTCTTTCAGATTTCCTCTATTTTTAAGAAAAGAAATCAGCAGTTCATATTGTTCTGCATTTAGCTGGTCAAAACGATTCTGTTCAAAATCGCCCTTTAGTTCCATGCCACAGCAAGTGCATTGAAGCGTGGAAATTCTTAATTTTCCATTGCAACTG
>CAZOMK010000280.1:0-1145 GCA_964580615.1 uncultured Lachnospiraceae bacterium
GGTAATTTTTTAGGGATTTCGGAAAATATATTTAATTATAAAGGAAAAGATGCATTATCATGAAGAAAAAAACTAATAAAAATAAAAAGATTAAAACGGCTCATAATCTCCCCTATGCGAGGATGCTTTTTATAGATAAAGAAATTTCAAAAGGCGAATATCCTTCCGCACCAAAACTTGCCGCAAAATATGAAGGCGTAAGCGTGATAACGATTAAAAGAGATATAGAATATATGAGAAATATGCTTGAAGCTCCGATAGAATACGATAAAACGAGGAAAGGTTATTATTATATGGATAAAACTTTTAGACTGCCTCTTTTATTTATAAACGAGGAAGAAGTTTTTGCCGGTTATATCGCTATGAAACTTTTATCTCAATATAAAGGAACTCCGATATATAAACATGTAAAAGATATTTTCGACTATTTTAATAATATTATAATCAAACCCGACAATAACAATTTTGAAAAAAGAATAATTTTTATAGAAGAATATTCTCCCGATTTTTCCGAAGAAACTTGGAATATTTTAATCAAAGCGATAAAAGAAAATCGTTATATAGAATTTTCCTATAAAGGCGCTTGGAGAAAAACCGAAGGCTACGGTTATTATATCGCTCCATATCAAATAGTTTCAAAGGCGGGAGTTTGGTATTTTGCAGGATATTCAAAAAGACAAGACGCCGTTAGTTTATATTGTCTTCATAGAATAACTTCCATCAAACTTACGGACGAAACTTTTAAACCTCCTAAAGATTTTAAATATACGGAATCATCTTCATCTTCTTTCGGCGTATTCATAAACGACTATATAAAAAAATGCAAGATAAAATTTTTTAACGAATCCGCTGTTTATGTTTCGGAGCGTAGATTTTCAAACGACCAAAAAATCGAAAAAATGGAAGACGGTTCGGTTATAATAACTTTTTCAAGCGGACAGATTTACGAGATTTTGAGATTTGTTTTGTCTCAAGGTTTCAACGCAATTCCGTTAGAGCCAAAAGAATTGGTAGACGAATGGAAAAACCATATAAAAATTATGTATAAAAATATAAATAAATATTAAAATAAACCGTTGACAAAATTATAAAATATTATATAATTAAATTATTATGAGAAATATTAATTTTAGCTTCATGAAAGC
>CAZOMK010000281.1:0-1140 GCA_964580615.1 uncultured Lachnospiraceae bacterium
GAATAAAAATATTCCTTTTTTCCTGGTTCTGCTGCCAAAGAAATTCATTAATTGTACTTTCTACATGCTTTTTTTCCATTTCGGATTCAATACTTTCTATTCCGGATATACAATCTCCCAATTCTTCTAAAGACGCGACCGTACCAGGATTCCTTTTTGCCGCCGACAGATATTCATACTTTTTCAACGCCAAATTTCTTGTAATCCTGCCGATAAAAGCAGAAAAAGTATTGGGACGTTCCTTTGGAATTGCATTCCAAACAGCAAAATAGGTGTCATTCACACATTCCTCGCAATCCTCGCGACTTGAAAGAATGTTCCCGGCAATATAACTGCATAGACCACCATATTTTAAAGAAGTTTCCTTAATCGCTTCTTCTTTTCTCTTCCAGTATAGTTCTATAATCCTTGTATCATCCACATTCCTTTTCCTCCTATGGTCTTTTTAAAAGCTGCTTTCACTCTATAAGTACGGTTTTATTTCGACAGGTTGTAAACGTTGTAAAAAATATATCTTATTTATAACACAATCGTCCTCGACTCACTATCTATAACTGCCTGTTTCTTGTCAAGAGCACAACATTCATAGTATAATGATACATACTTTTTTGATATGTTTTCCATCATATGATGTTTCATATCCTTTTTTATCTTCTGCTTTCCTTACATCAAAATAGGATATGAACATATTTAATTCTTGCTCCGATAATCTGGTATTCTCCAGCAGTTCCTCCGCACTCTGCTTCTCTACACAATATTTCTGATACACATATGCTGCCACATCATATGATTCCAATATCAGGCGTGCGATCAGATTCCTCATTACATACGGTTTGCCTTGATACACCAGATTCAAAATTTCATCATATTCAGTCTCTGTATGTCTACTTTGACGAATCAGCAGCAACAATACTAGAAAAAATACAACTAAAAACGTCACTGTAGCAATTATAACATATAACATATTCTTCCTCGGTTTAAGTTCTGGTAACTCTTCTTTACTTATATATCTCATTGTTCAATATCGTTCCTATTTGTATTCCCATTATTTTTATCCCTTTTTATAATAGTGGACACATCCTGACTCTTATGATAGCCGACAGCACAACCATTGTAACTGCTCCTGTTCCGGCTCTCTTG
>CAZOMK010000282.1:0-1134 GCA_964580615.1 uncultured Lachnospiraceae bacterium
GTCCCGGTCAGCTCATGGACAGAAATGAGCTTATAAAGCAGCTTATCGCGATCGGATATGACAGAAACGATATCGGATTTGAGCGAACGAAGTTCCGCGTCAGGGGCGATACCGTTGACGTGATCCCGTCAAATTCGGGAGATACGGCGCTTCGTGTCGAGTTCTTCGGAGACGAGATCGACAGAGTTACCGAAATTTCGACGGTTACGGGCGAGATCAAGTCGGAGCTGCGGTATGCGGCTGTTTTTCCCGCGACGCATTACGTTGCGGATCCGAAATACCGTGAGGAGGCGCTCGCGGAGATCGAAAGCGAAATGCACGATCGTGCTGATTTCTTTCGCTCGGAGGGCAAGCTCATAGAGGCACAACGAATCGAGGAACGAACGCGCTACGATATTGAGATGATCCGCGAGATCGGATACTGCTCCGGCGTCGAAAATTATTCGCGCGTGCTGGCGCGTCGTGAGCCCGGCTCGACGCCGTATACGTTGCTCGACTATTTCCCCGACGATTATATAATGTTCATCGACGAGAGCCACGTCTCGATCCCGCAGATAAGGGGAATGAGCGGCGGAGACGTCGCGAGAAAGCGCAACCTTATAGAGTACGGCTTCCGTTTGCCGTCTGCGTACGATAACAGACCCCTGCGCTTCGACGAGTTTGAATCGAAGCTGAATCAGGTCATATTCGTTTCGGCAACGCCGTCGGAATATGAAAAAACGCATGCGACGGTGACGGCGGAGCAGATCATACGTCCGACGGGACTTGTCGATCCCGTCGTTGACGTGCGTCCCGTGTCAACGCAGATCGATGACGTCCTCGGCGAGATCAAGACGCGCGTCGCGAGAAACGAAAGATCCCTCGTTTGCACGCTTACAACGAAAATGGCGGAGGATATAACGGACTATTTCGAAAGCTGCGGAGTGCGCGTCAGATATATTCATCATGAGGTCGATACGATGGAGCGAAACGAGCTCTTGCGCGACCTCAGGCTCGGCACCTTCGACGTCCTTGTCGGAATCAATCTTTTGCGAGAGGGCATAGATCTGCCGGAGGTTTCGCTCGTCGCGATCCTCGACGCGGACAAGGAAGGCTTTTTGCGTAACGAAACGTCGTTGATCCAGACGATAGGAC
>CAZOMK010000283.1:0-1125 GCA_964580615.1 uncultured Lachnospiraceae bacterium
CAAATGGGCGTAGGCACTCCTACATAAGCAATTTCTTTAGTTTCGGGAAACGGAGATTTATTTACCAGCCGAAAAAACTGTACGACCTGACCCGTCGCATTGCAGAATTGACCGAGGAATTGGAAGAAGTGAAATCCGAAAAGGCGATGCTACTCAATTCTCTGGACTGCACAGAGGATGCCGACATTTCCACCGTGAAGAAAGAAATCGCCACTCTGGAAAGTGGCTTGAAAAAGCTGGAGGAACAGGAAACAAAATATTCTGCTGAATTGGATGATGCTCTGAAACAGTATGCCGAGTTGAAAGAACAGGCTACCGATATGGACAGCGTTGAACTGATGGACGCACGGCTGGATATTCGCAACGAGCAGGAGCGCTCTGCCATTGACCGTATAAAAGCCGCCTATGGCGAAAAAAAAACAGAGACAGCCGAGAACGGTAAAATTTTAGCGGGAGCGCATTTTTTGTGTGCTCCCGCTTTTTTCTTTTGTATTTTGTGAATTAACAAAATACAAACATTTTTCAAAAGTCTTGCAAACATAGAGCGTGTATAATATTCCCATCCAATTAAGATGATAAAAGGAATAACGCATTATGGAACAAGTAAAATCATTTCATTACACATATTCTGCGAAAGAAAATCAAGAAATTCAGAATATTCGCAAGAAATATCTTCCCTGTAAAGAAACAGAGCTGGACGAACTGAAACGGCTGGACAACATGGTTCAGTCTGCCGGAATAACGGAATCCCTGTGTGCAGGAATCGGCGGTGCATTAGTATTTGGATTGGGACTGTGCCTTTCCATGAAAGTCATTGGTAGCGGAAACATCGGCGTAATTTTGGGTGTTCTTTTGGGAGTTATTGGTGCCAGCGGTATGCTTGCTGCCTATCCACTTTACAGTCGGTTTTATGCAAAAGCAAAAGAAAAACACGCTCCTCGTATTTTGGAGCTGACTGAAGAATTGACTGGCGAATGTCATAAGGAGGCGTCCGAATGAAAGTGGCGATCATGACAGATACCAACAGTTCCATTACTGTGGATGAAGGTAAAAAGCTTGGTGCTTATTGCAATCAAATTTAATAAATCACAAACATTTCTCAAAAATTTCAACAACAATCGTCGG
>CAZOMK010000284.1:0-1116 GCA_964580615.1 uncultured Lachnospiraceae bacterium
CGACATGGGAATATAACGCAAAGGAAGGTGAAAGAATGAAATTTGATGCTATTGTAGGTAACCCACCATATCAAGTTGAAGGTGGTTCTGGTGGCAGTAATGATGCCCCAATTTATCAATTATTCGCTACTTCCGCAGAAAACTTAAAAGCTAATTATATTTCTTTAATAATGCCATCAAGGTGGTTTGCAGCGGGACGTGAAAACTTACTTGGTGAATTTCGTACAAGAATGATTAATAATAGTAGGCTTGAAAAATTAATTGTATTTTCTAATGCTACTGATATTTTTACGAATGTGGAAATAAAAGGTGGAATATGCTATTATCTTATAAATAATAATTACAATGGTAAGTGCAATTATATCTTGCATGAGGATTCTTTAATTATTGAATCAATGAGAGATTTGACAACCTTTGATATTATTATTCGTAATCCTCATTTAGCTGAAATAGTACAAAAAATAATCAAATTTAAAAATATAGGATACGTCGATTCTATTATATCCAACGATACACCTTTTGGCATCTCGTCTAATCCAAAATCAAGCAAAAAGAATCCAATGAAAGTTTATAAGGATTGCGATTCTCAACACAATACAAAGTTGTATCATATTGAAAAACTAGTTAGAAAAGTCGAATACGTTAACAGAACTTTTATTACTAAAAACTCTAAATACATTGATAAATGGAAAGTATTTATACCAGGTGCAGGAGGTTCTGGAAACGACCCTTATGTTTTAGGAAAACCTATTGTTGCTCCTTCTAACTCTGTTTGCTCACAGTCATTTTTATTTGCTGCATTTGATGATGATACACAGGCGAATAATTTTAAATCATATTTGCTAACAAAATTTTTTAGGACATTGGTATCTGCTATAAAAATATCTCAATCAGCACCAAATAGAGTATATAAATTTGTGCCTTTACAAGATTTTACGAATAATTCAGATATTGACTGGTCTAAATCTATAAATGAAATTGATAAGCAACTTTATAACAAATATGGTTTAACACAAGATGAAATAGAATTCATCGAGAATAAAATTAAGCCTATGGAATAAAAAATAAAAAAACCATACCCTTGAGCTAATGACTCTTGAGTATGGTTCTTTTTTT
>CAZOMK010000285.1:0-1111 GCA_964580615.1 uncultured Lachnospiraceae bacterium
GCAGAGCTATAGACTACGCAAAATAACGCATGTTATTCTGACTGACACATATCTTATACAAACAGTCAACCACATAAACGTATATGCGTTAATTCTTTCTTAAACATTTTATAGTATGCACACGGGCGGGAGTGAAACGCGAGTTCGCTCCCGCCTTAAATTCTAATTTGGAAAAATCAGTTTTTGAGGACATTAAATGAAAATTCTGGCAATCTGAGACGTCTTCGGAGAAGCTGCCGTTTCAGCGCTCCGCGGCATGATCTCGGAGATACGTGAGCTTCACCGCCCCGATTTCGTCATTTGCAACGGCGAAAACGCCGCGGGCGGCCGCGGACTTACGCCTGAGCTTGCATCGGAGATCTTCTCATCAGGCGTAGACATCATCACAACGGGCAATCATATATGGGACAAGGACGTTATCAAGCCGTATCTTGACTCAACGGATCGCGTGCTTCGCCCCGCAAACTATCCCTCGTCAGCCGCAGGCGTCGGATCCGTCATCGTAAAGGCGGACGGCGTTCGCATACTCGTGATCAATGTCTCCGGCACCGCGTACATGAACGTTTCGCTTGCTTGTCCGTTTGAAACGACGGAAAAGCTCCTACGCCGCGAACGCGGCAAGTACGATTTTGCCGTGATCGACATTCACGCGGAAGCAACGGGTGAAAAGCTCTCGTTCGC
Organism: uncultured Lachnospiraceae bacterium; assembly: GCA_964580615.1. Taxonomy (GTDB): domain Bacteria; phylum Bacillota; class Clostridia; order Oscillospirales; family CAG-272; genus DTU064. The sequence continues at coordinate 682 of CAZOMK010000285.1, forward strand.
GCGCTATTTCGACGCGCTCGACGGCGCCGCCGTCGGTGCCGTTTGGGGTACGCACACTCATATCCCGACGTCGGATCTGCGAATTTTGCCGAACGGAACGGGTTATGTCACCGATCTCGGCATGACGGGCCCGCAAAACGGCGTTCTCGGAGTCAAAACCGAGGATATAATCAAGTTCAACAAGGACAAAATGCCGTGCCGTTTTAACGTAGCGGACGGCGCCCCCTCGCTTGAGGGCGTTATTTTCGACATTGACCCCGCAACGGCACATACAGTCTCGGCAAGACGTGTTCACGCGGGTAAACAATAAATTTTCACATCAACAATTTTTAAGGAGAACGTACATGAAAACCTCTCTTCTCAAATCAATGATCGCAAACGGCGAGCTCGACGAAAAGATCGCCGCGTTGCTTGAGCTTCCCACCTCCGA
>CAZOMK010000286.1:0-1071 GCA_964580615.1 uncultured Lachnospiraceae bacterium
TATATATATATCTTAATTTATTTATTGATACAAATTTATTATCATAATATGCATAAAAATAATCCCAACCGTTATTATTGTTTAATCCTAATAATTTTGCACTCATTTTATGTATTGATAAAGTTCCATATTTATTGAAAACATTGCCATCCGCTTTAACTTTGCAAACCTCTTCCCCAGCCGATGTATATAAAGATTGTTTTTCGGTTAAAAGTCCTCGCTCCAATAATTTCTTCATAGGAACTTTAGGAGGCTTTAATTCCAATGACAATTCGGTTATTTCATTTATTTCTGTTTTTACTTCTTTTAATCTTTTTTCAGCGTAAAAAATATATTTTTCTTCTCTTTCTATTCCTATATAATTTCTACCTATTCTTTTTGCAACGGCTCCCGTAGTGCCAGTTCCAAAAAATGGGTCAAGAACTAAATCGTTAGGTTTAGAAGAAGATAAAATTACTTTGTAAAGCAATTCTTCCGGTTTTTGTGTAGAATGAACCTTAACTCCGCTATCGTCTTTTAATCTTTCATTGCCTATGCATAATCCTATATTCCAAACACTTTTTTCTTGTTTGTCATTATTTAAATGCTTCATAGTTTTATAATTAAAAGTAAATTTAGTTTTTTTATTTTTACCACACCAAATCAAAGTTTCATGAGCGTTGCAAAATCTTGTTCCGCCAAAATTTGGAACGGGATTAGTTTTATTCCATATAATATCGTTTAATATCCAAAATCCCAAATCTTGCATTATTTTTCCGATTCTAAATATATTCTGAAAAGAACCTATAACCCAAATACTACCCGTGATTTTCAATATTCTTTGACATTCTTTAAGCCATCCTATGCAAAAATTATCGTATTCTTCAAAACCGCTAAATTTATCCCATTTATCCTCTACGCCGTTAAATTTAGTTCCGTTCGTTCTTAAAAGCTCGCCTTCCGTTTGCATATAATATGGAGGGTCGGCAAATATGAGGTCTATACTATCCGAAGGAATATTTTTTAATATCTCTAAAGAATTGCCCTTAATAATTTTATTTTTAATGTCGTTTATAATATACATAATAACCC
>CAZOMK010000287.1:0-1067 GCA_964580615.1 uncultured Lachnospiraceae bacterium
AGTTTTACCTCAACTTCAACCTGCTCATGGATAGGTCACCCGGTTTCGGGTCTAATACATGCAACTATACGTGCTATTCACACTCGGTTTCCCTGCGGCTCCGTACCTCTAGTCCTTAACCTCGCTGCATACATTAACTCGCCGGACCGTTCTACAAAAAGTACCACATCGCACCTATATCGTGCTTTGTGTGCTTGTAAACATAAGGTTTCAGGTTCTTTTCACTCCCCTCCCGGGGTTCTTTTCACCTTTCCTTCACAGTACTTCTACACTATCGGTCACAGGGTAGTATTTAGGCTTGGAGGGTGGTCCCCCCATGTTCCCTGCGGATTTCTCGTGTCCGCAGGTACTCGCTAGTGCTGTGCGTGCGTCTGTATTTCGTCTACAGGACTATCACCTTCTTCGGTGAGCCTTCCCAGACTCTTCGACTATACTTCCGCAATCACGTATCAGCAGGCCTCTTCCGATTTCGCTCGCCACTACTCTCGGAATCTCGGTTGATTTCTCTTCCTCCGGGTACTTAGATGTTTCAGTTCCCCGGGTTCCCCACGTACGCCTATTTTATTCAGCGCACGTTCCTTGATTCTTCATCAAGGGGGTTGCCCCATTCGGAAATCCGCGGATCAAAGCTTATTTACAGCTTCCCGCGGCTTATCGCAGTTAGTCACGTCCTTCTTCGGCTCCCTGTGCCAAGGCATTCACCTTATGCTCTTATTCGCTTGAACTTCTTTTTCCAGTTCTCTCTTGCGTTCGATTCGTATCAGTTTTTTAGGATTTGTTTGTTAAAATCTCGCCTAAAGCAAAATTGTTTTTTTACCCTAACGGAAAAACCATTTATTTGTTTTTCCCTGTGCAATCAACTTTCGTCAATTGCTGTTTTTTCTGTTACGTTTCTCGTTTTCTTCTCTTTATTCGGTTTTCAAAGATCTTTTGCGGAGTCATTGACTCCGTGTCAGCATCGACCTATCTTCCCAAGCCGTCTCCAGCTAAGTATTTTCGGCACTGAACAGCTTAACTTCCGTGTTCGGTATGGGTACGGGTGGACCCTGTCCGTCTGACACTGACTG
>CAZOMK010000288.1:0-1058 GCA_964580615.1 uncultured Lachnospiraceae bacterium
TGCCCGTCTTCTGCGCAAACTTGTGCACACGGCAATGCTCGACGATGAACTTCATGCCCTCGGCCTGTGCACACTGGCTCTGCAGCGCGAACCCGTCCAGCGATGTCTCGATCTCGTCGAAGAGCATCGCCATCTGCAAAATCATGCGATGGTTGCGGCAACCGTCCCATTTGGATCGTCCATAGCGTTCACGGAAGACGATCAGCCCGCGCAACACCCACTCGTCGTTGAACTCAAACACGCCCTTCGGCGGCTCGGCGGGGACGAGTTCGTTGGACAGGTAGTCCGTCGGACTGTACGGCACGTAGCGCGTCTGCCACATCTTGTTCGACGCGGCCGGGCTGGTGAAGGGATAGACCTTGTCCGGCGAGAACATCTCCCGAATGGACGCGACGCTCGGACAGCCGTGCAGACCGATTTCGCTGAAGAACTTGACGGGCGTATTCGTGATGATCTCGCCCTTCCACCACCGACGGTAGTAATGCCCCTCTGTGCTGAGGGCGCGTCCCGCCATCACGTCGGCGTTGATGTACGGCGACGACGGCAGATACGGATGCGTCGGGTCGAACTCGCGCAACACGTCCGGCAGGATCTTGCGGGAGAAGACGTCCTTGTTCGGGTCACCGCCATGCGCCTTCCACGGCCCCAGCGCGAAGACGGAATCGTTCTCGTTGTTGCCGCACCAGAGGGCCAGCGAGGCGTGGTTGCGCAGACGCTTCACGACTTCTTTCGCCTCGTGCCGCACCTCCTCGGCCAGGGACGTGTCGTTCTGCGGATACTGCGTACAGGCAAAGCAGAAGTCCTGCCACACCATCACGCCATTCTCGTCGCACCAGTCCCAGAAAAGTTCGGGCTCGTACAGTCCGCCGCCCCACACGCGGATCATGTTGCAGTTCGCCTCGCGGACGAGTTCGAGCGTGGGAATGATGCGATCTTTGTCCCGCGCGTGCAAGGCGTCCACCGGCACCCAGCTCGTACCGCGAATGAAGCACGGCTTTCCGTTGACGATGAACTTCATCTCGCCGGGACGATCTTTGTCGATGAAGTCGGCGAGCTCG
>CAZOMK010000289.1:0-1006 GCA_964580615.1 uncultured Lachnospiraceae bacterium
GGTATAGTATTTTTACGAACGAATTTGAGTATTTGAAAAAAGGCATTTTATGGAAAAAGAAATAAAAGATATATATAACGAAGAATTTTGGGGTAATGATAGCGGAGATTATAATTATAAATCGGCTAAAATCATACTTCCAATTATTTTTAAGTATTATAAACCAAATTCCGTTATAGATATAGGCTGCGGTATCGGGTCTTGGCTTAAGGCTGTAAATGAAATCGGAGTCAATAAATTTATCGGTATAGACGGAAATGAAATAGAAGAAAAATTTTTACTTGTATCGAGAAAATATATCAAAATAGACAATTTGGAAACTCATGAAAATATTAATAATGAAAAATACGATTTAGCGATGTCTATAGAAGTTGCTGAACATTTACATAATAGTTGCTCAGTTAATTTTATAGAGACATTAACAAGTTATAGCGATGTGATTTTATTTTCAGCGGCTATTCCTTACCAAGCGGGCGAACATCATATAAACTGTAATCCTCCCCAGTTTTGGGTTGATATTTTCAAAAAATACGGATACGACTGTTATGATTTTAGAAACGATTTAATGAATATGTGGGAAAAAATTAATCCTTGTTATTCTCAAAATATACTATTATTTGCAAAAGAAAAATATCGAAATACTTTTTCAAAATTTAATTTAACCGAAAAACCTATATTTTATTACCATCCCGCTTATGTAGACCATATAGTCAACGATAATAATAGTTTATATAATGAAAATTTAATTGAAAATTTAAAACTAAATTGTAATTGGTTCAATATTTTCGGAATATCTAACAATAGCGAATATTTAAGATTAACTTTATTTGGTATTAAATTTACTTTTAGGATTAATGAGGATATTATAAATAGTTTGGCTTGGTGGATTCCAGTTAGAAAATTAAGGGATAATTTTAGAGAGAAATTTAAAATGACAAAACTGCCTGACAGGACAGGACAGGACAGGACAGGACAGGACAGGACAGGACAGGACAGGACAGGACAG